>CALJVJ010000326.1 GCA_937974625.1 uncultured Saprospiraceae bacterium | reverse complement strand
TGGGATTCTGAAGGAAAAGCACAAGGTGATGGCGCATGTGTAGACTTTAATGTTACTATTTCCGAATTACCTACCTGTGCCACTGCACCTCCAGTTGAATCAACAGTTCAAGACTTACCACTGACTTACGAATCAGATGCTGTTGAATATCAATTATTTGCCTTTGGTGATGCGGTCGCTACTAGAATTGATAACCCAGACCCTTCTGGTGAAAATACAAGTAGCAAGGTGATGAGTTTAGAAAAAGTCGCAGGAGCTCAACCATGGGCTGGTGTTGCAATGCCTGTCGCAACAACGATGGACTTCTCTGGAAGTACGATGATGTTTGTTTCGATTTGGTCTCCAAGAGCAGATGTTCCTGTATTATTAAAAATTGAGGATACTAATTCTGCGCCAGATGCTAATGGAAACCCATCTATTATTTCTGAAGTTTTTGCCAATACAACGGTTGCCAACGCATGGGAAGTATTAGCATTTGATATGTCTACACATCCAGGTTTCAGCTTAGACCATTCTTACAATCAAGTAGTTGTTTTCGCAGACATGAATAATGCAGGTGTTGGAGAAACCTTCTACATTGATAATATTGGTCAAGTTATTATCTCTACTTCTACCGTAGATTTAGTACAAGAAAATCAATTCACTGTAGCACCGAATCCATTTAATAGCCAAACTTTAGTCACTTGGGAAAATGCGAATAACACAACTTTCCAAGTAAGCTTATTAAATGTAACTGGTCAAGTCATGAGAACTTACCAAAACGTACAAGGCGAATCTTTAAGAATCGCTAAGGATGATTTAGTTGGTGGTATGTATTTCTTAAATTTCAGAGATGAAAAAGGAAATATGGGTACTATGAAATTATTGATTAAATAAAATTAAAAAGTTATTGAAAGTTATTAGAGGTTATTGTCGGTTGACAGTAGACTTTAATGACTTTCTGTAACTATTTAAGATACACAGATAATATTGTTTTTTAAACTGCAAAGAGCACAAAAGGGCGCAACAGGTTTTCACAAAAGAAATAGTTCAAGAGACTTTTGTGAATCTCTTTTGTGAACTTTGTGCGCTTTGTGGTTCAAAAAAAAGAAACACCTAATTACCCATTGAAAACTAAAGAAACATAGGTAAATACCTACTATTCATAATTCAAGAATATTGTATGAAACTAATTTACAAAATACTCTTCTTAGCCATTATGGGACTACTCCTACCAAGTTGGCTATCTGCGCAACGAACAGTTTCTGGAACGATTACTGATTCCGAATCTGGTGAACCACTCATCGGAGCTAGTGTAGTGGTTACAGGCACTTCAAAAGGAACTATTTCTGACTTTGATGGAAAATACAGTATTGCTGTTCCTGAAGGGAATAACAGTTTAACTTTTTCTTACACCGGTTATGCAGCAATTGACCAAGAGATTGGAAATGTCTCTACTTTGGATATTCAGTTAAATGCTGGAGAAATCCTCGACGAAGTAGTCGTCATCGGTTATGGAACAATTAAAAAAGAAGATGCGACAGGTTCTGTCCAATCCGTCAGCTCCGAAAAATTTAATAAAGGAGCAATTACTGGTCCACAAGAATTATTAGCTGGTAAAATTGCAGGAGTATCTATCACAACCAATAGTGGTGCGCCGGGCGAAGGAGCTAAAATAAGAATAAGAGGAGAATCTTCTCTAAGTGCAAATAATGACCCTTTAATAGTGATTGATGGCGTTCCTTTAGCAGGTGGTGGGGTGTCTGGTAGTAGAAATGCTTTAAATTTGATTAACCCTAATGATATTGAATCTTTTACCGTTTTAAAAGATGCTTCTGCTTCCGCCATTTATGGAAATAGAGCCTCAGGTGGTGTAATTATCATTACCACTAAAAAGGGTGCTGTCGGTAGCAAAATGAAAGTTGGGTATGCTGGCAATGTATCCTTCGGCGTCATTGATAAAAAGGTAGAAACATTGAATGCAAGAGCATTTAGTAGCCTTATTCAAAATCAATTTGAGCCAAACCATCCAGCTGTATTAGCCTTAGGTACAGAAGAAACGGATTGGCAAGATGAAATTTATCAAACTGCTATCGGTCATGACCACAATGTCAATGTTTCAGGAGCTGCTGGCTCGATTCCTTATAGAGTTTCTTTAGGATATACAGATAAAAACGGGCTTCTAAAAACAGATAATTTCAAAAGATTGACCGGTGGTATTAACCTAAACCCTGGCTTTTTAGACAATCGCTTACAATTCAATATTGGGCTTAAAGCGATGCAAACTAAAAACCATTTTGCGGACCGAGGAGCCATTGGGAATGCCTTGAGCTTTGACCCTACCAAACCCGTTCTCGATTCAGAAAGTCCTTTTGGTGGCTTTTGGACTTGGACCCAAGCAGATGGCAACCCTAATGTTTTAGCAACAACGAACCCTTTGGCATTATTAGAACTGAAAGATGATGATTCTGAAGTGAGCCGATATATTGGAAGTTTCCAAGTTGATTATCGCTTTTCCTTTTTACCTGCGTTAAGAGCTAATCTGAATTTAGCTTATGACAAATCAGACTCAGAAGGAACTATTTTTATTCCAGAAAATGCGGCTTTCCAATTTTTTAATGGAGGGGAAGATAGAAACTACACCCAAGAGAAAAAAAATAAACTAGCAGAGTTTTATTTAAATTATAAAAAGGATTTTGGTAAAAATGGCTTGGATTTAATGGCAGGTTATTCTTGGCAAAATTTCTTTGTTGATAATTTTTCGCAAGCGACAAATGTTGCAGGGACAGAAATTTTATCAGCTGCCAATTCCGACCCTAGAGAACTTTACTTAGTATCTATGTTTGGTCGTTTAAATTACGCCTATAATGACCGCTATTTATTGACGCTTTCTTTAAGAAGAGATGGTACTTCGCGTTTCGGGCCTGAAAATCGTTGGGGATTATTCCCTGCTGCTGCCTTGGCAGTCAAAGTAATGAATAATGCTAATGCTACTGGTCTTTCTAATCTAAAATTAAGAGTTGGATATGGCGTCACTGGTCAAGAAAATATCGGTAACGGCACGAAAGATTATTACGCCTACTTACCACAGTACCAAGGCGGTTTTGATAATGCACAATACCAATTCGGAAATAATTTTGTCAATACCTTACGTCCCAACGGTTACGATGCCAATATTAGATGGGAGGAAACCACTACTTATAATGCAGCGGTTGATTTTGGTTTCATAAAAGACCGTTTGACGGGTACTTTAGAAGTTTACCAAAGAAATACTAAGGATTTATTAAATTTTGTTCCTGTTCCAGCGGGCACTAATTTAACGAACTTTATCACCACCAATGTCGGGGATTTAGAAAATAATGGCGTAGAACTTTCTTTAAATGGCAGTCCAATCGAGACACAAGATATGACCTTAGACATAGGGTTTAATATTGCTTACAACGAAAATAAAATCACCAAACTGACTGCATCTGACGACCCATCTTACCAAGGAGTCATTACTGGTGGCATTTCTGGTGGCGTTGGTAGTAATATTCAAATTCACAGCGTTGGTTTTCCAGCGAATTCCTTCTATGTTTTTGAACAAGTTTATGATGGTTCTGGTATTCCAATTGAAGGCTTGTATGCAGATAGAAATGGGGATGGCGTGATAAATGGCAGTGACCAATATCGTTTAGAAAAACCAAATGCTGATTATACCTTGGGCTTTACCGCTCGTTTTGCTTACAAAGATTTTGATGTTTCCTTCGCAGGTCGGTCTAGTATTGGTAATTATGTGTATAATAACGTATGGTCAGACCAAGCTTTTTATAGCAAATTGTTCAATTCGACCGGTGTCATCAGCAATGTAAATTCGGAAATAGGTCGAATAGACTTTACCAACCCTCAATATTTCAGTGATTTCTATGTTAGAAATGCTTCATTTTTAAGAGTAGACCACGTTACTTTTGGGTATAATTTTACAGAAGTACTAGGTGACTTTATGCGCTTATACATCACTGTACAAAACCCAATTGTGTTGAGCAATTACGAAGGGATTGACCCTGAAACGAATAATGGTATCGATAATAATATTTATCCTAGACCTAGAACCTTTGTTTTTGGGGTGAATGTGGATTTTTAATTGGTTGCACAGGATTCCTCCTGTTCTGGATACTGGTCTTCAGACCAGACTATATTTGAAGATTTCCAATGACTAACCTAGGTCAGCGTACCAAACAGACTGAAGTCTGTGCTACCAGTTTTTAGCAATTTGGATTTTTTATATAAAATTTATCTTATGAATTTAATAAAAAAATTAAGCACTCTAGCAATTTTAATATTGCTCACTCATACAGCTTGTGTCAATGACTTGGACACCATCCCTATTGACGAAGAATTTGTCACCTCGGCCCAAGTATATGATGACCCAACTGCCTATAAAGCGGTACTAGCCAAATTATATGCTGGCTTTTCTGTTTCTGGACAAGAAGGGCCAGCGGGTCAAGCGGATATTGCAGGAATTGATGAAGGGTTTGGACAATACTTAAGAGGTTATTGGTATCATCAAGAATTACCAACCGACGAAGCGGTAATAGGCTGGAATGACCAAACCATCAAAGATTTTCATGAGCAGGATTGGGATGCTAAGGATGTTTTCATCAATGCCTTTTATAGTCGAGTGTTTTACCAAATTTCTTTATCTAATGAATTTTTAAGAGAAACGACAGCCGAAAAATTAGATGAAAGAAGTGTAGATAGTGGCTTGAGAACAGAAATTCAAGGATTCCGAGCTGAAGCGAGATTTTTGAGAGCTTTGAGTTATTGGCATGCTTTAGATTTGTTTAGAAATGTACCTTTTGTAACAGAAGAAGACAAAGTTGGTGCATTTTTTCCCAATCAAAATAATGCTCAACAAACTTTTGATTACATCGAATCAGAATTAAAAACGATAGAAGGAGAATTGTTAGCTCCCATGTCCAACGAATATGGAAGAGCGGACAAAGCAGCCGTGTGGTCCCTTTTAGCTAAACTTTACATAAATGCGGAAGTATATGTAGGGCAAGCCAAATATTCCGAATGTTTAGAATATTGTAATAAAATCATCAGTGCAGGTTACCGCCTTGAACCAGAATACCACAACTTGTTTTTAGCAGACAACCATACCTCTAACGAAATTATTTTTCCGATTACTTTTGATGGCGTTAACACTAGAACTTGGGGGGGAATGACCTTCATCATTCACGCAGGAATTGGTGGAGATATGCTCCCAGGAGACTTTGGCATCGACAGTGGTTGGGGCGGTACTAGAACTACTAAAAGCTTAGTCAATAAGTTTGCTAACGAAGAAGCGACGACGGTCGATGTAGTATCTGCCAACTTCATTGAGCCTGATTACCCAGTGCTTTATGTCCCTGGAGAATACCAAAACTGGGACCCGACGAATACCGAAACGGTAATTTGGGCAAAAACTGCTAATCAGTTTGAAGGCTACTTTAATTTTATAAAAAAGACGGAAATAAGATTCACCCCTCAACCTAATTTTAACTCTGTTTTTGGAGACAATGATGCGGACGGAAAACTAGACCCAAATGGGGCCAATATAGAAATTCCTGCAGCAGGTTTTTATAGAATTGCGGTCAACGCAAGTAATTTTACTTATAGTATTGAGCCTGTCACCTATGGAATTATTGGAAATGCTATTAGTACTGACACAACCGATTTAACCTATAATGCAGCAGAATCCTATTGGGAATACTCTGGTAACCTTCAAGCAGGGAATCTTGAATTTGCCACCAAAGGAGGAGGTCCAGTCTTAGGAGATAATGGGAATACTATTTTGGAAGAAGGTGGAAGCACCATTACAATTCCTGAAGCAGGAAATTATACCATCAAATTATATTTAAACCGACCAGATATCACCTACTCTATTTCTAGACCAAGTTCAGACAGTAGAGAAATTTTCTACACAGAAGGGCAAAGTTTAGATATTTTTGATATTGCTCAATTCACAGAAGGCTATGCAGTGGTGAAATTTCAAAATAAAACTTCTACTGGTGAAAATGGTTCTGACTTAACTTTTCCTGATACTGATTTCCCCATGTTCCGATTAGGGGATATTTATTTAATGTATGCAGAGGCTGTTTTAAGAGGTGGTTCAGGAGGAGATAGAGGAACGGCATTGGATTACGTTAATCAAATTAGAACAAGAGCTTATAAAGACCCTTCTGGTAGTATCGGAGAGGGAGAACTAACCCTTGATTTTCTTTTAGATGAAAGAGCTAGAGAATTGTATTGGGAATGCCATCGACGAACAGATTTAGTGCGTTTTGGTCAATTCAGTGATGGCAATTATAGCTGGCCTTGGAAAGGTGGTGTGCCTGACGGTCGTCCTGTAGACCCCAAATTTGACCTCTACCCTATTCCTTCCTCTGACATTGGGTCTAATCCCAATTTAACGCAGAATCCTGGGTATTAAACAATCCATTTTATAAAAAACTAAATTTCATATTTGCTTCAATTTATTCTAATGAAACGATAGCTTAAAATTTGCAAGAGTCTTCTCCCCCGCTGGCGGGGGTTGGGGGGTGGAAAACAACAATTATCTTGTAATTCCTCCCCTTAGCCCCCTCCAGAGGGGGAAAACATCTTGCTAATTCTAATCTTTTTTTGATAAAGAATAGTAAATAGCAAAATTATAAAACATAAGTTATGTTTAAAAAATATATTCCTTTACTTTTTCTTATTAGCCTTTATGGTACGTCCTGTACGGATTCTACCTCATTGGACAGCATCAATTCCGTGGTAGAATTAGGAGCACCACCAGCTATTACAGGTCCTTCTGCCAATACAACTTTAGTGTTCACTGAAGAAGATGAAAACAAAGCCGTTCCTGCGCTTACGTGGACAGCAGCCGACTTTGGTTACTCCGCAGCGGTTACTTATGAAGCACAAATTGACTTAATCGGTAATAATTTTTCCAGGCCAATTTCTCTTGGTCAAATCAATGGTTTAGCCATGAATGGACTAACTGTTGGTGGATTGAATAGCTTACTTTTTTCCCAAGGTTTACCTGAAGCAGAGGCTTTAAATATGGAAGTTCGCATCGTTGCTACTGTTAGTGATGAAGTCGACCCTTTAATTTCGGCATCACTTCCTGTTACTTTGACCCTTTATGAAGTAATTATCATCTATCCAAAATTACATTTACCGGGAGATTATCAAGATTGGGACCCTTCTACCCAGAAGAATGTAATTTTCTCTGTAAAGAGTAATAAAAAATACGAAGGCTTTAATTATTTCGGTTTAGATGATGCGGTATTTAAATTTACAGATGGTCCAAGTTGGGATGTCAATTGGGGCGATGAAGAACCTGATGGCAATCTAGATGCCGCTGGAATTGGGAATGATATTCCAATCGGAGGGGTTGCAGGCGTATATTTTCTCAAATGTAATATCAATTCGCTAAGTTACACCATAGAACCTACTTTTATGGGCGTGGCTGGAAGTGCTGCGGGTGGCAATGATGACATTGACTTGGCTTATGATGCAGAAAATAATTGGTTGACGGTCACTACAGATTTATCAGCAGGCGACATCATTTTCCGAGCAAATGATGATAATGTTTTCAAACTCGGTGACAATGATGCAAATGGTCGATTACAAATTGATGGTGCAAATATTCCAATTTCGGAAGCAGGAAATTATACAATTAATTTGAAGATTTTGAATGAAGCGGAATATAAATATGAGTTGATTAAGAATTGATTTTTCCTATTCACCTATTCATAAAAAAAATCCGTTGGGCTACTGTCTCAACGGATTTTTTGTTTTTTAAGCATATCTAATTGAAAAGGTTTTCCTTTAAAAAATATTTTGAACCACAAAGGGTATAAAAGAACACAAAAGAAATTCACATAAGAGAAAATAAAAACTTTTGTGACTCTCTTTTGTGAACTTTGTATCTTTTGTGCCTGCCTGCCGGCATAGGCAGGGTTCAAAAAGCCGCTAATTGTTGCTTTTTTAATTTCATTGGAAAACCCTATCTAATGGGATTAACAAGTTTTTGCTGCTTTGAGCTTATGAGACAATAAAACGACATGAAAACCAGCCGCCGTAATTAAAATATTGGAGATGATACTATTTTGGGTCACAAAGCTGCAAGCGATGATAACAGCAGCCCATAATAAGGCACTTAAAATCTGGACATTTGATAAAATTTTAAACATATTTTTTATTTTTTTGGGTTTATAAAATAAGTATATTTTACTCAAAGGTAATTCTTACGATTTAAGTCTAATACATATTTCGACCAATATCCCTAAGGAAGTGACCAATCTTTATAAGGAAAAAACATTTGCCTCCCCTTCTTTTTCCAATATTCAGATATAAAAGTAATTTTAATGTCATTTTGTTTAACATTTTAGTCATTTAGTTAAACAAAACTCAAAGAATTTCATTTAGTCATCGAAAATTATTAACCTAATCCTGGAGATTAAATCGCTTCATGCAAATTTAGTTTAGTTATTTAATCCCCTCATATTACCCAATTATGAAAAATAGACTCCTACTCCCAACACTCTTTTCTTTTCTATTTGCATTTTCACTAACCGCCCAAACTGTTGTAGACATCGTTGTTAATAGTGAAAATCACAACACCTTAGAAACTGCCGTGTTAGCAGCAAACCTTGCAGAAACTTTATCAAGTGATGGACCATTTACCGTTTTCGCACCAACAGATGCAGCCTTTGCGGCTATTGATGCGGATGTATTAAATAGTCTTTTAGCAGACCCTCAAGGTGCATTAACAGATGTATTATTAAATCATGTGGTTTCAGGTGTGGCAGATGGCAGCAATATTTCTGACGGCTTAGCCATTAGTAGTTTACTTGGTCAAAATCTAAGGTTTGCCATTAATGGTGATGGTATTTTCATCAACAATATAAAAGTGAGTGTAGCGGATATAAAAGCGAGCAATGGTGTTGTCCATGTGATTGATGCCGTATTAGTCCCTACTCCAGCAGCCCCACCAGTTCCAGAAACGGTGGTTGATATTATTACAGGTAGTGAAGTCCATACTACCTTAGCAAGTTTAGTAGGCGCAGCTCAACTTGCCGATGATTTAAGTAGCGAAGGACCTTTTACTGTTTTCGCACCAACTGATGCAGCTTTTGCGGCACTACCGGCAGAACTAGTAGCAGCTTTGACAGCTGACCCAACAGGTGCATTAGCAGACGTACTCTTGTATCATGCAACCTCTGGTGTAGCTTCAACTAGCAATATCATGGATGGAACGATTATAGGTAATCTTGCAGGAGAGAACATCAGCTTTACCATAAATGATAACGGTGTTTTTGTGAATAATGTACAGGTTACTGTAGCTGATTTACATGCGGAAAATGGTGTCGTACATGTGATTGATGCTGTATTAATCCCACCTCCACCAGTTCCAGAAACGGTAGTTGATATTATTACAAGTAGTGAAGTCCATACTACCTTAGCAAGTTTAGTAGGTGCAGCTCAACTAGCTGATGATTTAAGTAGCGAAGGACCTTTTACCGTTTTCGCACCAACAGATGCAGCTTTTGCGGCACTACCGGCAGAACTAGTAGCAGCTTTGACAGCTGACCCAACAGGTGCATTAGCAGATGTACTCTTATATCATGCAACCTCTGGTGTAGCTTCAACCAGCAATATCATGGATGGAACAGTGGTTTCTAACTTAGCGGGACAAAATTTAAACTTTACCGTAAATGACAATGGTGTTTTTGTAAATAATATACAAGTTAGTGTCGCTGATTTACATGCTAAAAATGGGGTTGTTCATGTGATAGATGCTATTCTTTTACCACCAACACCATCCACCGTTATGGATGTAATCGTAAATAGTCCAGACCATACCCAATTAGAAGCCCTTATCATGGCAGCAGGATTAGAGGATGCCTTGAGAGGAGATGGGCCTTTTACTGTTTTTGCGCCAACAGATGCAGCTATCGCCAAATTACCAGCAGACGTAGTGGCCTCTTTAACCGCTGACCCAACAGGTGCTTTAGCAAATGTATTATTGTACCATGTTCTTTCTGGTGTTGCCAAAGCAGAAAATCTTTCAGATGGTTTAAAATATTCTACCCTTTTAGGTACCAATTTAACTGTTTCTATAAATGCTAATGGGGTATTTATAAATGATTCGCAAGTTACCGTGGCTGATATTCATACAGATAATGGTGTCCTACACGTCATTGATACCGTTTTAGTACCGTAATTTCCAACTAATCCAAATAGTAAAAATGGGTATTCTCTTTTAAGAGTTTACCCATTTTTTATTAATTCCAATATTTAAAAGGATTAAATTACTTTTCCAGTACTTAACCTCCTACCTTTGCTAACTTTATAAAAAATTAATTGTAATAAGATTGGTTAACTGATTTTAAACCTAATTTTTAAAGACCGAATATAATAACCAAAACATGAGTAAAAAGTCATTAAAAGAAGAAGCATTAGCTTACCATTCTGAAGGTAGACCAGGGAAAATTGAAGTTATTCCGACTAAGGCGACTGCAAATCAAAGAGATTTATCCTTAGCCTATTCTCCTGGTGTAGCAGACCCATGTTTAGCTATACATGATGATGTAAATGATGTTTATAAATATACGGCAAAAGGGAACTTAGTAGCCGTAATCAGTAACGGAACTGCGGTTTTAGGACTTGGAGATATTGGACCAGAGGCAAGTAAACCTGTGATGGAAGGTAAAGGTTTATTATTTAAAATCTATGCGGATATTGATTGTTTTGATTTGGAATTGGATACTAAAGATATTGATGAATTTATCAGAACTGTAAAAATATTAGAACCTACTTTTGGAGGCGTCAATTTAGAAGATATTTCTGCTCCTGCTTGTTTCGAAATTGAGGAAAGACTTAAAAAAGAGTTGAATATCCCTGTCATGCATGATGACCAGCATGGAACAGCTATTATTAGTGGTGCAGCTTTACTGAATGCTTTGGAAATAGTCGAGAAAGATATTTCAAAGGTAAAAATAGTGGTCAATGGTGCAGGGGCTTCTGCAATCTCTTGTACCAGAATTTATGTGTCGCTTGGCGCTAAAAAAGAAAATATTTTCATGTATGATAGTAAAGGCTTGATTCATGGAGATAGAGATAATTTGAATGGTAAAAAACCAGAATTCATCAATAATACTGTTTCAATGAAAACATCCTTAACGGATATTTTGAATGGAGCAGATGTATTTATTGGTTTGTCTAGAGGAAATGTTCTAAGTGCAGATATGATTAAAGGCATGGCAAAAGAACCAGTGATTTTTGCCATGGCGAATCCTACTCCAGAAATTAGTTATGAATTGGCGAAAGAAACCCGTCCAGATTGTATTATGGCAACCGGGAGGTCAGATTATCCTAACCAAGTCAATAACGTTTTAGGTTTCCCATTCATTTTCAGAGGTGCGCTAGATGTAAGAGCATCAGAAATTAATGAGGCCATGAAAATTGGGGCGGTATATGCCTTGGCAGAATTGGCTAAGAAGCCAGTTCCAGATATTGTAAATATGGCTTATAATACTTCAAAATTGAAGTTTGGAAAAGATTATATCATTCCAAAGCCTGTCGACCCTAGATTGATTACAACTGTTGCCCCAGCTGTAGCAAAGGCAGCTATGGACACAGGAATTGCTAAGTATCCTATCAAAGATTGGGAAGCTTATAAAACTGAATTGGCCAAGCGATTGGGGAATGACAACACCCTATCGAAAATCATAGAAACCAAAGCAAAGCAAGACATCAAACGAGTGGTATTTACGGAGGGAGATGAATTGGCAGTCATAAAAGCCGCTCAAATTGTCTTAGAAGAAAAAATTGCGTTGCCAATTTTATTGGGTAAGAAAGATAAGATTGCCGCTATTTTGAAGGAGCATGATATTGCTTTACCTAATGTACCAATTATCAATCCTAAGTACCCTGCTGATGCAAAAGAACAAACCTTATTAGAAAATTACGCCCAGCATCTTTATAAAAAACGAAGGAGAAAAGGA
>CALJVJ010000325.1 GCA_937974625.1 uncultured Saprospiraceae bacterium | reverse complement strand
TTCCCACTCCAATCATTACATTGAAAAGGCGTTCCATTAGCCGTTGGTGCTACGTAAAAATCATTCGTTACTAATACTTGTTCAATATTTCCTCCGATATTTCCAGTCAATGTATAATGTATCTCTACTTCTACTTCATCTTCATCCTCTAGGACAAAATTGTTAAATGCTGTATTCCCTAAAGCTGCTAAGGTAGGGGCACTAAAATCTGAATTTACTGATAAAGTCGTTCCTGTTAATTGAGTGGTAAAAGGTACATTATTAGCAGTTAAAGTAGTACCAGTACTCTTATCTTTAATTGTCACATTGGCAGATAATGCTTGTAATTTATCGCCATAGGTTGGTAATCTTGAATTAGCATACCCGTATTCCCATGAAGGATAAGCAGTAGAAGTAAGAATTCTACCTTTAAAAATCGTTTTAAAAGTATCGCTCATCATCACCCGATTAGCTTTTATTTTAGAAAAATCAAGCGTACCACCATTATCAGGCAAACCATTTCTATCATTGTCAGGGATGCCAAAATTGGTACGCTCAATTTCGAAACTTTGAAAAGCTAATCCTTCAGAACACGGCCCAGGACAATGCAAATAGGTCATTGGTGTTTCATAGCATGTGAGCCGCATTTTATAAGGATTCGGACAACTACTATCCATTATATAAAATAATTGCATCCCTACAGTTGCCAACCCCCCTACATTCGGTAAAGAACAATCTAAAGAGAGTTTTAATCGGAATTCGGACCGAGTTAAAGTAATTGGAATTGGAAAAGGATATTTAGCAATTAGTTTTCTAGTATTGGCATCAAAAGTTACGGTTGTTGGTATCCATTCATTATTGCCACTTACATAACGTAAATCTGCATTATCTCCACTCCAAACTAAGCCTTGTGGAATATCCATGGCAACTTCAAAATAGGGATTAGTGCCTTCAGGTAAATTGAAAGTTGCACTTGCTAAAATAAAGACATATTCTCCAGTTTGTTTATCAACTAAATCCGATGGAGATTCATAAAATACTGTAAAGTTTTTTCGTTTTTCCTCTTGTCCTTCGCCTTCGCTTTTATAATCATCCTTAAAACACATATCCGTATAATTCACCTCGTATTCCCAACCAATCAATCGAACATCTCCACAAGATTCTGTATGGCAAGTATAACTATCCCAAAATAATTCGACGGTTTCTCCAGGTTGTAATGGAGGAATGGTCACTTGAAAACCACCAACATAAGCATTGTCTAAACAATCAAAGTCTGCTGCGGCAGTCGTTAAATTCGTAGCAACAGTAATATTCGCACCACCATCAATACTATATCGAATCGTGTTTGGATTGATAGCAGAATAAATATTTGCTGGTTCTTGAATAACGTCAATTTCCAACTGATTAGCAGGACCCGTTCCTGTATTGGTCAAGGTTAATTTTTGGACATCTGCTGTACCATCTACGCAAGTATTAAAACTAGGTGTAGCATCCACCGTTAAACTTGGTGAAAATAATTTTATCGTAGTATAAGGATATTTAGTATTACTAGATTCAGTTTGTCCATCACATCCCCAAAATGCTTGTAGGCTTGATTGCGTGTTATTACATCCATTGGCAACAATAACCTGAGTTACCGTGATAGATTCGTTTTGTTCAAAATAGCCATCATTATCTCCAATAGTTGTAAAGTCGCTTGCACTAAATGAAATCTCATTTTTAGCTGTATTTAAAATCCCTTTGTCCGTTCCTGTCAATTGTAAGTTACTATCATATAAATCTGTAAGTATAAAAGAACTCAATCTACCATATCCTCCATTTACAATAGTTACTTCTCTAGTAAAAGTCTGACCAACAAATACGGTAGCAGATAAAGGTTCTACTTTAGCAACGGTTAAAGCAGGATACAAGATGTTATATGCTTCTGTTTCTTTTGTTTCTGAACCACCAGAATAGTTTACAGTAAGGGTATTCCTAAATATACCACCATTTGTGTGATGGGTATAAGCTGCAAAATGAGCACTCACTTCTATATCAAAACTGATAGTCGCATTAACCGCCAAATCGCTGACTGTAAAAGAAACGGCCTCTGGATTGGTAACTGCTTGTACTTGGACACTACCTCCATCCACATTACCTAAGCTACCACTTTCGTAATTTATGCCAGTAGGTAATTGAACATTCACAGATACATTGGTCATAGTAGCCGCTGTATTATTTGTAAATGCGATAGAAAAGGTTTTTGTATCAGCACAAATCTCTATTTCAGGACTAACTGTATTGTCAAAACTTATATTTTGAGCAGTTCCAATACTAGAGCATAACAAAAATGCAAGTAGGAAAACTCCATAAATTGGTTTACGGTCGAGGTATTCTACAAAAGCCATTTTCATAAACGCTAAAAAATTAAAGGGGTTTTTGAAATGTAGACTATTAGACATTGAAGTTTATATTTATTATTTATGTTTAATTATTCTTAATAGTGCCAATGGCATACCTTTTATTTAAAACACTGAAAATCAATTTTTTAAACAATTATTTTTATTAATTATAATCCCACTAAAGGAAAGATTCCCATTTTGGGCAAATTTTACTTGATTCAAATTTTAGAAAATATGGACAATTCGAATTAATTAGAAGTAGCTGTTAATTAGGATGGTTTGAGGTAGTTTAATTCGAAAAAAATTCGTCTAATAAATCATCCCTTGTGTTTTCATTATAAAAGTCTATACAACCTCCTAATCCACTCCTCATAATACTCTCACATGTACCATTGGTGGCTGTTTGATTATTATGGCTTTTATGTAAGTAACAGTGGCCTAATTCATGGAATACAATTAACTCTTTGATTAATTGGCTGCTTCTTTCCCAAAATTCTCGGTCAATTAAAATCTCCTTCATATCATGTTTTATGCAGATTCCAACTGCGCTACCGTTGATTTTAGTCAACCTTCCTTTTATTGCAGCATTTCTTAAATCAACAATTACTCCTCGTTTGGCAGCTTCCCTTTCAAAACTGTAGAAGAAAGGGCATAATTCGATGGAAACATCTGGGTAGATTTTAAGCTCAGGTGGCTCTTTCTGACAAGATAATAGCACAGAAATGAGTAAAAAAATATAGGTAAATTTGACAGTCCTTAGTAAATTTATTTGTTGGGTCATTCTTATTAAAAATTACTTTTTTTGGTTAAGGGAGCAGGAAAAATATAACCTACCAGTTCTGCGGCTTTATTTTACACTTTTACTGCGTTGGAAAAATACTCATTATGCCACGGCATAACTCCGTTTTTCCCGCCTTGTAGAAGAGCAAACTAAAACCACAATTACTGGTACCTTATTTATTTCCTATTCCTTAAAATAAGGCGGGAAAGCAAAAATTTATACCTCCCCAATATTCCATATTTATAATACCAAAAGAACACCCATTTTATAACTACTTGATTATCAATATTTTAAAGTATATATTAAAAAATATTTTTCCCATTTTAAGAATTGTTCCCAATTAAGGAATTTGTTTTAAAGTGGGACTATTCAAAAATCACCTGTACCTCTGCCCTACGGTTTCTAGCCTTTCCACTTTCTACTTCATTATTTCGTTTAGGCCTTGCTTCACCGTAAGAAATAGTCTGGACTTTAAAAGCACTTACCCCTTTACTGATTAAGTAATCTTGGATAGCGAAGGCCCGTTTTTGCCCTAAAGCGTAATTAAAAGCAGCATCTCCTTCTGAGTCTGTATGGCCTGCAATTACAATTTTATAGTCCACTTCAACTTGAATTGCTTGCACTAAAAGGTCTAATTCCACCATATATTCTGGGTAGATAAAATGCTTATTGATATCAAATTCTACAATTGCTTTTAATTCATTTTGGCTTAGGTTCTTATTTGGACATCCATTGTTACTTTTGGCACCTTTTAAATAAGGACAATCATCATCAATATCCGAAATACCGTCTTTATCTGAGTCCGGGCAACCATGAAATTTTATAGAACCTCTAAGAAAAACGCAATAATCTTCAGCGTCTGGGACACCATCTCTATCTGTATCTTTTTCATCAATTGGACAACCGCCATTCATTGGACTTCCAGCTAAATTGGGACAGGCATCATCTGGGTCTACAACCCCATCTTTATCTCTATCAGGACAACCATGTAAAAACCTCGGCCCTTTAATCAATGGACAATCATCATACTCATCAGGAACTTGGTCTCCATCAGTATCTATTTCTTCCGCTACCATTTCCTTTTTAGGAATTGGGCAACCTTTATATTTTTTAGCGCCAAAAATATCTGGACATTTATCTTGATAATCATATACCCCATCTTTATCTCTATCTTTTTTTCTGGTCTTTGATTGTTGCCCTAATTCTATAGCAAATGCCAATTCAAAAGCACCTTGGCCATTTGTTGCTTTCGTCAAGCTCGAATTATTTAAATCATAATTAAGGGTCAGTGACTTGTTTCCCCAATCCAATCCTACTTGAAAAATAATAGCGTCTTTAAGTCGATAAGCTAATCCCGTTCTGATATTCGTTTGGGCATTCACTTGTCTTTTCGTTCTCGCCCCGATTAAAAATTCTTGATGTACGTTTTGTTTTTGGAATAAAAAATAAGGCATAAATCGACTCTTTGAAGAAAAAGGTAAGTCAACTTGTCCATGAACAACCGTTTTCGCACTCAGCTCCGTCATTGCATCATTAAAGCCCATATTTGGCAAATGAATGTGTGCTAAGGCAAAACCAAATTGCGTTTTTATATCGCGGTTCCCATTCCATGCACCTTCCCATAGTCCACCAATGGTAAAATCGATAGTAGTGCTATTGGTTTGTATAAAATTTTCTTGATTACCATTCGCTACTTCATAGCCTATTTCTGGTCGATATTGTGCATCAAATTTTAAAGCTGATGGGTCAAATGTTTTTTGCAAAAAACCCAATCCGATTCCTAAGGACAATTGGTTGTCACCTCTTGCCAATTGTTGCCTAAAAGCACCAGTCAAAAGGCCTCCAGTCGACTGTATAGTACCAATACCTGCTCCATTTTTGTGTAGAATACCTCCCCAGGAAAAACGGTCTTTTTGTTGTTGAAGATTAACGCCAATCGAACGATAAGCGTCTGGAATTTTTGCCCATTGACTTCTATATTGAAAATTGGCTTTCAAATTTTGCGCCTCCAATCCAGTTGTCGCAGGATTAAAATAATTTGAAAAACTATGAAAGTTGGAAAAATGCAAATCTTGTGCACTCATCCAAAATGGGATTGCTATTAAAAGCAGGGTTTGTAAAATTTTATTTTTCATTATCATTATCAAATTTATTAGGATGAAAAAAAGTTGGTTGCTTAACACCTTGCTTTTTTTCGTATTTTCTAAACTAAGCAATACGGATTGATTAATCGGGTTAGGATAAAACCCTTTATTTTATCAGCGTAATATGACCAGATAAATACTTAGTACTTCCGCCCTCACTATATGCTATCAAATAGGTATAAGTCCCAATGCCTACTGGTTGACCTTTACTATATCCATCCCATCCTGTCTCTTGGCTTTTACTACTAAATAATAACCCTCCCCACTGATTGAAAATTTGTAAATCGTAACTATTTAAGGTTTGACCTCTTACGATAAATAAATCATTGACACCATCTCCATTTGGTGTAAATCCTGTAGGTATAAACAAATCCGTAGCCAATGCCACATTGATATAATTTTCTTTGGTAATTGTGTCTCTACAACCAAATTCCGTTTCAACTAGAAGGCTCACATCGTAACTTCCCTTTTCTATATATTGGTAACTAGGAGTTGGGTCATTTATCGCCCCAATCAAATCATTATCTCCAAAGTTCCAGCTAAAATTTACAGGCAACACGCCTTTTATTTCAAAATTAATAGGTGCTTCAGGTTGTACATTTGTGTAATCCGCAATAAAGTCAAATTGGCTGTCTGATTCCATTATTTTTATTTCTACCGCTTCGGAGAAAACCAATACACCAGTGATGGGGTCTTGAATTTGGACTTGATAAAATCCCTCCTCCGAAACTACTAATTCGCTATTGGTTGCTGTGCCGATGGTCCATCCATCTTTCAACCATTGATTACCTGTTTCATAATTTGAAACCAATGTTGTAGTAGCATTAGGGCAGAGCACTTCATTACCATCAATGGTAATTTCTGCGGCTACAGGGTCAGACAATACGATAATATTTATCCCTTCCGAGATGCCCGGGCACCCTGCGTCAAAGGGCGTTACTTGTACCGAATAATCCCCTCCAGTCTTAACGGTGATGGTTTGGGTCGTTGCTCCATTTGTCCATAAAAAATCTCCAACTCCAGTAGCTACTAAAATGACCGAATCTCCTTCATAAAAAGAAGTTTCACCAACTACAGAAATAGTAGGTCGCTCACTTGCAGTTACTTCTACCGCAATAGTATTAGACTGAATTAATTCTTCTCCCCAAAAAGATTCTGCTTGAATTTGGTGGGTACCAGCTTCTAAAAAAGGCGCTTCGAATAAGGGAGAATCACCATTTTGCCATAAAATGCCATCTAAATAAAAGGCATAATTTGTAAAAGCGTTGGTGGCTGCTCGAACAGTAAAAGCTTCCCCTTGACAAATTTCTGTCTTCCCAGTGGTATTGATTAAAGCTAAACTAGGCTTGGATTCTGTCGTTATCATTCGAACCAAATGATTATAGGCATCGCCTACATACAAACTACTTGTGAGTCTATCCCACGCAATACTAGTTGCCCCACTAAAGGTAGCTTGGTCCCCCACTCCATCCACTCCTCCAGAAGTTAAGGGTGTTCCTGCATAACTAGTCACCTCTCCGTTAGTCGCTATTTTTCGAATCACGTAATTATAACCATCTGCTACATAAATGTTATTTTCCGCATCAACGGTCATATCCCAAGGATAATTAAAGGCAGCAATTGCTGCTGCTCCGTTAACAATCCCAACTTCACCGTTTCCAGCAACCGTTGTCACTTGCCCTGCTGGAGTAACTCGTCTAATTTTGTGATTCCACTCATCGGCTACTAAGATATTTCCGTCAGTGTCCAAAGTTAAACCGTAAGGGCGCCAAAATTGTGCTTCTCTTCCAAATCCATCGTCATCTCCGGGAATATATGGAATACCAGCAAGTGTGGTTACAATACCTCTATTATCAATTTTTCGAATGATGTGGGTTAAGTGGTCCGCTACATATAAATTGCCAACAGCATCTATCTCTATTCCTGTCGGGTTACCAAAAGTAGCCGCCAAACCTTGTGCATTGCTCGTTCCAAAATTTCCTGTACCTGCTATCGTTTTCACATTACCCTCTAAATCAATTCGTCTAATTTTATTATTCTTGGTATCCGCTACATAAACTATCCCGTCTTCTGATGCACAAATCCCCCAAGGTTCATTAAATCTTGCTGATTCTCCTATTCCATCTTGGTTTCCACTAAATCCTGGTTTACCTGCTAAAGTGGTAACCATACCCTCAATGCTAATTTTTCGGACCGTGTGGTTATAGCGGTCAGCAATGTAGATATTACCAGAACCATCTACTGCGATTCCATGTGGATTAAAAAATCGAGAGCTTAACGCTTCTCCATCATTAAAACCGGGTGTTTCAAGAACACCAGCAATAGTGCTGACTAATTGAGCACTTAAGGTGCTACTGATTAGAAAGTTGATTATTAATATTAAAAATTTTATTCGATTCATTTTTCTATTAGTTTGCCTATACCTATAATAGAAAAAGTTATTCCCAAATTATAATTAATTGATAATCAATTATTTAAACCCAAATCACTTATGACATTTTTCCCATTATGGGAATACTTTTTTTATTTTTGGAAACTATAAAAGGGCTATTTATTGCGAGTTATTGGACCACAGGTACAAAAGGTTTAGTTGCTAATTTTAATGTGCTGTTGGGAAGATTTAGCAGGTAATAGTGTGTCTACTAAATAAAGTCAATACGTCCCATTTTTGGAAATTTTCCCAAAATAAAAACAATGTCATTTTTTAAATATTTTTAATTATTTCATTTTCAAGCACTTATAGTTGTGGCACTTTCTAGGATTATAATAGAAGTATACCAAACTAATAATTCAAGAAAATGAGAAAAACAAAAGTAGGCATCATCGGTACAGTAGGCGTACCAGCAAAGTATGGAGGTTTTGAAACCTTAGCACATCAGCTAGTTGAAAACCTTGGAGAACAAATGGACTTAACTGTTTACAGTAGCAGTAAAAGTTACTCAAAAGAGGAGCGAGTAAAATCATGGAAGGGAGCAGCGATTAAATACATTCCATTAAAAGCAAATGGGGTACAAAGTATTCCATATGATATTTTGTCAATGCTACATGCCATGATATTTTGTGATGTGTTGTTGATTTTAGGAGTATCAGGTTGTATCTTTTTACCTTTTGTAAAATTGTTCTCTACTAAAAAGGTAATTGTGAATGTAGATGGGTTGGAATGGAGAAGAGCAAAATGGGATGGATGGATTAAAAAATTCCTTATTTTTAGTGAGCAAATGGCAGTGAAGTTTTCGGATGAAATCATTACGGATAATGCTGGATTACAAGATTATGTAGCTAAAAATTACGGTATTGAAAGTCAGCTGATTGAGTACGGAGCGGACCATGTTGCCCCTGTTAAAATACAACCTTTTTATGCGGAAAAATATCCTTTCCTAAGCAAATCTTATGCTTTTAAAGTTTGTCGAATAGAGCCTGAAAATAATATTCATGTGGTATTAGAAGCTTTTAAAGCAGTAAAAAACAGGCCACTTGTTTTGGTTGGAAATTGGTCACATAGTCAATATGGCAAAGACCTCGTCGCTCAATACGGCCATCTATCAAATATGTATTTGTTAGACCCTATTTACGAACCAACAGAATTAAACACCCTTCGGTCTAATTGTTCAGTTTATATCCATGGACACAGTGCAGGAGGTACTAATCCTTCATTAGTAGAAGCAATGTATTTAGGCCTCCCAATTATCGCCTTTGATGTTATTTACAATCAAGTAACCACAGAGTTTAAAGGCGTTTATTTTAAAACAAAAGAAGATTTATTAGGTAGCTTATCTAGTATCAATGATACTACCTTAAAAGCATTAGGAACTACTATGAAATCTATCGCTGATAGAAGATACACATGGTCTTTTATTTCGGCAAAATATGCCAATGTGATAGCAGGAAAATCTCCACAAACAGTCCCTACTTTATCCCCTAAAGTCCCTCAAATTCAGGTGGCTAATTAATATAATCCCACTGTTTTAATCATAAATCTAATCAATAAAGATGGAACTTTCCTTATTAATCAGCATCCCTCTTTTTGCATTCATATGCGCTAAATTGAGTACTTATTTTACTATTCAAACAGCAAAAAAACAACATTTTTACGAAGAAAATAACGCTAGAAAAATTCATTCAGAAAAAGTGTCTGCACTAGGGGGAATTCCAATTTTCATTACCCTATGTTTAAGTGTTCTAATTTTCATAAAACCTTCTTACTTAAGCTATTCTATTATAGGATCAAGTCTGTTATTATTAGGCGTTGGCTTATGGGATGATTTAAAAAACATCGGCATCAAAAGGCGTTTACTCACTCAATTTGCAGTTGCAAACATAGCCTATATTGTTGGTTTTCAGTTCATTGGAAGTGGAATCCATCCAGTAATTATTTATGGCTTAACAGTAGGATTTGTTATGATGATGATAAATGGAATGAATTTTTTGGATGGTATTAATGGATTAGCTGGTGGTATTGGATTAATTGCAGCAGGTATCTTCGCCATCATTTTTTATACAAAAGGGCAAGTAGAATTGGCCTTTTTTGCTTTGGCGTATGTTGGTGCTTTATTAGGTTTCTTATGGTATAATTTTGGCAAAAAAGCGGCTATTTTTATGGGAGATAATGGTTCAACTATTTTAGGTTTTATCTTGGCTATATTTGCATTAAAAGCCTGGAATCTATCAATGGATTTACCCAATACTACTAACTTAATTATGGTAAGTTTAACGCTGATTGCTTTACCGATTTTAGACCTCTTTGGAGTAGTTACAGTACGTCTGAGCAAAAGACAATCACCTTTTCAGGCAGATAGAATGCATATTCACCATTTACTAACGGATAGTGGGAAATCTCACCCTGAAGCTAGCTGTTTTTTAATTGCATGGATACTTAGTTTGGCAGGTATTTTCTACTTCGAGTTAATTACATCTATGAGCTTAGCGACCCTAATAGTTATAGGGTCTTATTTAGCCATCAGAGTATTCTATACAACAATCAAATCTCCGTCAATTTCTGTTGTAAAATGGGATAAGACTGCTGCGCAGCCGTCTCCAACTCCTTAATTAAATGGAAGAGATTATCATCTTGATAGGCCTCTTTTTTAATCAGTCTTTCAATTTGAGCAGCTGCTTCTTGTTGAGCTTTCATTCCCAACATCATGAAATTTGGTTTTAGACTGTGAGCCCTTTTATAAACGACCTCCCAATTTTTCTTTTTGTAAGCATAATGTAACTCCTCAAATGCTTTAGGGGATTCTTTGATAAAAGTTTCTACAATATCTTTAATAAAAAGACGGTCTCCATTGCTGAATTCATATAAGTAATCAAAACTGATGATTAGGGATGGTTCATTGTTATTTGATTGCTGACCAACTGGCTTTTTCATCATTTCTTTAGGATAAAAACCTACTGTTTTCCCAATTTTGTCTAATAATAAATCGGGTGAAAATGGTTTGGTCAAATAATCATTCATTCCTGCTGCTAAAGCTCTATTTTTTTCATCTAACAATGCTGCTGCAGTCATCGCAATAATTGGTACATTTTGGTTGAGATTATCCTTCGAAGTTCTAATGGTTTCAGTTGCGGCTACGCCATCCATTTCAGGCATATGAATATCCATTAAAATGAGATCGTATTTATGAGTCCTTGTAAAGTCAATAGCTTCTTTTCCATCCATTGCTAAATCAAAATTACATTCCCAGATATCAAGGATTTTGGTAATCAACTTTTGGTTCATATCATTGTCTTCTACTACCAAAATATATTGTTCTTTTAAATATTCTTTTAGTTGTAAGTGATTCTTTTCATTTGCTCTAGGTCTTTCTTTAGCTTTTATACCTGAATTACCAAAAGGAAGAACCACTTTAAAAATAGACCCTTTACTTGGGCTACTTTCTGCTATAATAGAACCACCTTGAATCTCTACCAATTCTTTGACAATCGTCAGTCCTAAGCCAGTACCACCATATTTTCGAGTGACTTTAATATCTGCTTGTTTGAAATTTTCAAAAATCACCTCCAGTTTGTCTTCCGGAATTCCTATCCCTGTGTCATGAACTTGAAATTCTAGCCAATATTTATCCGCTTTTTCTTCCTTCAAAAATGCTTTCACTCCGATAGTACCATGGTGGGTAAACTTACTTGCATTTCCCAATAAATTTGTCAAAACTTGATTTAACCGAGTCGGGTCACCAATAATTAGATTGGAAATTCGTTCGTCAATTGCCATGTCGACACTGACTGGTTTTTCTTTAACTTTAAATTGGAAGGTTCGCTGTAAGCCCTTGAGCATTTGTTCTAAATTAAAACTTCGCTCTTCAAAGTCTAATTCTCCAGCTTCAATTTTGGAAAGATCTAAAATATTATTAATTAGCCCCATCAAACTATCTGCCGAAAATCTTAGGGCATCAATGTATTCTTTCTGGGTATCACTTAACGAAGTTTCATAGAGCAGATGTGTCATACCAATAACCGCATTCATGGGAGTGCGTATTTCATGACTCATATTTGCTAGAAATTGCCGTTCTGCTTTTTGTGCGTGTTCGGCAGTTATTTTTGCTTTTGCCAATTCTTGCTCTAAGGTTTTTCGTGCGGTGATATCATAATGTATGCCTAAAGAACCAGTTGTTTTTCCGTCTGTATCTACTATTGGCGCACCACTTATAAGTACCCAAATCAAACTGCCATCTTTCTTTCTTAGTTGGACTTCATAAACACCTGCCTGTCCTCTTTCCCTTTCTTCTCCTTGCTTTCTAAGTAAATCATCAAAATTGCCGCCTGGCGTTAAGATTGACCTTGCGTTTTTGCCTTCTAATTCATCTGGTTTATATCCTGTCATGTCAGCAAACCAATCATAAGCACGAACTATGTTATGCTCCAAATCTGTTTCTAAAAGTCCTAACTCCATCCCTTCAATAATACCTCTGTATTTCTCCTCACTTCGTTTAAGTTCTTGCGTTCTTTTAGCTACTTTTTGTTCCAGATTTTCGTTTAACTGTCTTAATCCTTCATTAGCCTCATATAATTCTAAAGCTTTCTGCTCTAGAATAGCTTCTGCCTCTTTACGAGCCATTCTTTCTCTTAGGATTCGCCTCTTTAATACATTGATTTCATTCATCTCAGGCATAATTTAATTGAATTAATAAAACATATATATACAAAAAAAACTCACAAATATCAGGAGTGCAATCCATATTCTAATTTATAAAAAGCCAAGAAGTTTAAATTGTGTAACGATAAAGGAACATTGTAAAACAATTAACTTAAAGTCAATTATTTTACAATGCAATTGGTAAGTTATTTTTAAGAATACTATTATTGCCAAAAATTTTCTCTCTCTAAAAATTAGATTAAACAACTATTTTTTTAATAACAAATTGGACTTTACTTCCATTTTCTATTAAAAAATTCCTTCCAATAGTTGCTTTTTCACCGTAATGTTCAAAAGTTTTTTCAATTAATCCTAAAGCAAAATCAGACATACTTCTGTCTGAGTGATAAATCATCTCCAATGTATCATTTCCAACACGTTTCGTAGTAAAGTTAGGCAATTCAGCATCAGGATACAATTTTTTAACTTCAACATGAATGTACTTTTCTATTGATTCTAAAAAATCAAAAGCATTATCCGCAATTTCGAAGAACATTGGGTAGCCCTTTTTAAAAGTTCCGAATAAATACTTTCCAAAAGAATGCAATAAACAGGGAACTGAAGTATCTGTTTTTTTGCTTAAGTCACTAATTAAGGTGACCATTTCTGTATGATCATACGTACCAATAGTGGTATAAATACCTCCAGATGGCAATTCATTATCCATGATAAGGTTGTCAACCATATCATAACCATGAGTTTGTTCGACCATTTCAAAGAATTCTGTAAATACGACTCCTTTCATTTAAGTGTTTTTTGATTAGACTAAAATTTGCTAGGTTTTCTGTAACAATGGAAGGGATATTTGAGAGGTGTAGGAATTCTTATTGTTACAAAAACTATGCTCAATAAGCAGAATTACAAATAATTTATTGTTAAATATTTATAAAACTGTTTTTTCTGTCTCTTTTAGCATCCTATAAATAGTAGATTTTCCTATATCAAGCTTTTTGGCAACTAGTAATACATCTTTATTATATTTTTCTAGGTAGAAATGAATAATTCGATGTTTATATTCTTCTATAGTCATTTCCTGCGTAAGAAAACCAACTTCCTTCCGGATACTATTAAATTGGATGTCTTCTGATTCGATAATTTTATCCATTGCCATCACCGCAGATAAATCAACAATAGCTTTCAGCTCTCGAACATTTCCAGGAAACGAATAACCCAATAATTTACTTTTTGCTGCTTTAGAAAAAGCCATCTTGCCTAATTGATTCGTTTTAGCGAAAGTATTCAAAAAATGTTGAGCTAACAAAATAATATCATTTCCACGCTCTCTCAATGGAGGCAATTGAATATTTAAACCCAATAATCTGTAATATAAATCCTCTCTAAAATTGCCATTTTTCACCTCTGCTCCTAAATCTTTATGAGTAGCAATAATAATACGTGCATCAAATTTGACGGATTGCTCCCCTCCCAGCCTTTTGACTTCCCGCTCTTGAATAGCTCTAAGCAATTTAGCTTGAATATTTAAATCCATTTCTGCTATTTCATCTAAAAAAAGGGTTCCTTTATCCGCTAATTCAAATTGTCCTTTTTTTCGAGTATTGGCGCCAGTAAATGCGCCTTTTTCATAACCAAATAATTCACTTTCCAATAATTCTTTAGGAATGGCGCTCATATTCACCGCTACAAAAGGGCCATTTTTTCTATTCGAATTATGATGAATTGCATTAGCTATTACTTCTTTACCTGTACCTGTTTCGCCTGTTACCGAAACTGTAATACTAGTTTTCACGGCTTTTTCCAATAATTGAAAAATTCGTTGCATAACTTTACTAGTACCAATTATAGATTTATCAAATTGAAATTGAGTATTTAGCTGAGTTCTCAAATGCGCTACTTCTTTCTGTAAATTGAGGTGCTTTTTTATATGAGAAAGGGTGTTTAATAAACGGTCCTTTGTTTCCTCATCTTTTGGGATATAATCATAGGCACCTTTTTTTAATAATTTGACTGCAGTAGAAATATCTTGTTGTCCTGAAAGAATAACAACTAGAATTTCTTCATTAAATTCTTTTATTCCTTCTAAGACTTCCTCCCCTGTCATGTCGGGCAAAGTATAATCTAAAGAAATAATATCCGGTTGAAGGTGCAATTGTTGTAAACACTCTTGACCAGAAGCGAAGACATGAACCTCATGGTCAGGATTGAATTCCATCACATATTTTATCATCCGTTGGTACATAATATCATCCTCAACTACAAAAATTCTTGTATTCGTATTGTTTTTTTTCATGTTTAGAAAAGTATTTAATTAATTCCTCTATGATTAAGCATAAGTAAGACCTAGCTTACAAATGCTATAAATTAGTTGATACTAGCTCCTTTATACTAAAAAATGATTGAATACACTTATCCCCTCTACCCTTAGAATATGTCTTGCCATTACAGAGCTTAAAATTGCCTACAATAGATCTAACTAAACTACCATTCATAGAAGCCGCTTACATCCTTAATAAGAATCTAATTGTAGTTAACCCTTTTTTAAGGCTCAGAACTCTAAAGTCTGACTTCTAATAAGTATTCAAATGGTTTCTAAATTTTTAAGGAATAGGATTAACTATTTCCACCGGTAATTTATAGGTTGGTAAAAAATATGTCAAATGGCGAATAGTGGATAGGAGTTCATTCAGCAACCTATTAATAAGGAATACACAATAATTAGTCCAATTCCCAATTTTGGAATCGCTATCTAATATTGGGAAAAAAATAAAAATAAAATTTACATAATTGATTCATTATCAATTATTTAGCAAAATGGCATTTCGTTGGAACTTAACTAAGTAAATAACATGAAAAATGACAATAGAAAAAAATTACTTTATTCAGAACTTATTTAAGTCGCTCAAAACAGAACAGTATGTTTTGTTAAAATGGATGGGGACAGATTTGTCTCAATTATCAGAAACCAGTGATTTAGATATATTAGTAACTGAAGACGTAAATAAAAAGATTGGAATTTTCATCAATGATTCGACTTTATTTTCTAAAGTAGAAAAACAAAATTTTGTAGGAGTAACTCATTATTATCTTTATTTTAAAAATGGTGATTTTTTACAAGTAGATTTACTAAACAAATTCATTAGAAAGGATTTAGTCTACTTAAGCACCAATGAGGTTTTCGAAAATAGTATTGAAATTAAAGGTATCAAAACCTATCCTTCTTATCTTTTGTTTGAGCATGTACTACTTTTCAACATATTAAACGGAAGTGGATTATCTTCAAAATATCACTTGTACTTTTCCAAATTACCCTATAAGGAACAATTTTCAATACTAGACAAATTCAATTTTAAATACAATACGGCTTTTAAAGATTTGACCTCTACTACTCAATACAACACAACACATACAACTACAATTACTAATTATTTGAATTCATTAAAGGAGAATTCCTTTTACAATAAGCTACAAAATAAAGTGGCATACTTGAAAGGAGTTTCTTCACAAATTAGAGAAAAAAGAGGTCATATCATCACTTTTAGTGGTGTGGACGGTGCTGGAAAAAGTACCATCATCAATGACATTCTGCATTTACTGGGGGGGAAATACAGGAAAAAAGTGGTTGTGCTAAGGCACCGTCCATCTTTATTACCAATAATTAGTGCTTGGAAATATGGCAAACAAAAAGCAGAACAAAAATCAGTTGAACGTCTACCAAGACAAGGAAGTAATAAGAATAAAATCTCCTCTTATTTAAGATTCGGCTATTACTACATTGATTACTTATTGGGGCAGATTTATATCTGGGCAAAATATTTAGTGCGAGGATACACCGTAGTCTATGACCGATATTACTTTGACTTTATTATTGATGGTAAGCGTTCTAATATCAATATGTCTGCTACCCTTCCTAAGTTCCTATATAATTTTGTTGCCAAACCTGATTTGAATTTTTTCTTATATGCAGATGCCGCAACAATTATAAAAAGAAAACAAGAATTATCCCCTTCGGTCATCACTCAACTGACGCAAAAATATTTATCCCTTTTCAAAGATTTTTCGAAAAAACATCAAGGAAAATATATACACATTGAGAATTTAGATAAACAAAATACGCTACAAACTATAATAAATCACTACTTAAAAATTGCTTAATCATGTTAAAAAAGTTCATCGCTAAAATCATCAAGCTGAAGAATCCAAATTTTAATTTTGATGAAGCAGTCACGTCACCCATTCTTATAGAAATGGTACTTTTTAAGTCCGCTTGTTGGCTACGGTCCTTAAAAATGTTGTTGGGCTTGAAATTTTATCCGACCTTATTTTTAGGTAAAAATGTCCAGTTACAATATAAAAGTCTTATACAGTTTGGGAAATGGAATCAAATAGAGGATAATGTATTTATCAGTGCTTTAGGCAAAAAGGCAATTAAATTTGGGAATAATGTGCGGATTGGTGCCTTTAGCCGAATCATTACTTCGACTTCTTTTAATAAAATAGGTTTCACAATTTCGATTGGCCATAATGTAGGAATTGGCGAATTCGCATATCTCGGCGGAGGCGGAGGGCTCGACATCGGTAATGACTGCATTATAGGTCAATTTTTTAGTTGTCATCCTGAAAATCATAACTTCCAAGACTCGGAGCAATTAATTCGACTTCAAGGGGTCACAAGGAAAGGAATTAAAGTGGGAAACAATTGTTGGATTGGTGCAAAGGTGACCATTTTAGATGGGGTCACGATTGGCGATAATTGTGTGATAGCAGCAGGGGCAGTTGTTACTAAATCAATGCCTGCAAATACAGTGGTTGGTGGCATACCAGCTAAAGCTATTAAATCAACGAAAGGAGAAAAATTTGTGGAACATGTCTATTCAAAAAATGGGCTTCCAATGGATTTAACTCAAAATCTTAAAAACCAATTAAATTAAACATACCATGCATTCAAATACGCTTATAACAGCCTACGCTGTCAATCCTTTCAAAGGCTCAGAAGATGGCATCGCTTGGAATATTATTCGTCAATTGGCTACCAATAAAAAGGTAATTGCCATCACTCGAAAAAATAATCAAGCACCGATTGAAGCATACCTTTCGGAAAACCCACTACCAGCAGGGACAAATCTACAATTTGAATATTTCGATTTACCTTATTGGATGAGATTCTGGAAAAGAGGTGGTCAAGGTGCCTTGTTATATCATTACATTTGGCACTTTGCAGTCGTCTTTTTTATCCTTAAGCGAAAATTTAGTTTTGATATAGCACACCACTTAAATTTTAATAATGATTGGACGCCTTCCTTTTTATGGTTATTAGGAAAGCCATTTGTTTGGGGCCCCATTGGTCATCATCCAAAAGTGCCATACAACTATATCAAACAATACGGTATTAAAGCAATAATACTAGAAGAAGTAAAATGGTTCGTCAAAAAATGTTTTTGGACTTTTGACCCCTTTTTAAAAATAACTAAATATAAAGCGGCTAAAATTATTGCGCTCAATTCAAGCGTGAAAACGGTATTAAATGTAGCCGATGAAAAAATAATTGTTATTCCAGCAGCAGGAAACGAGCGACCAAAAATTCAAAATCAAACAAAGCGTACTGGGAAGTTTCAAGTATTATCTATCGGTCGTTTAGTCTCTTTAAAAGGGTTTGATATCACAATTCATGCCTTTGCAAAATTTTATAATCAACTTCCAAAAGAAGACCAAAAAAACGCGCAGCTGGTTTTTATAGGAAAAGGGCCTGAAAAAGCATTTTTGAATAAAATAATTAAAAAATACGAATTGCCTTTAAATTCGATTCTCTCTAAAAAATGGATGGACCGCCGAGAATTGGCAACTTATTATGCCAATTCTCAGGTCTTTCTTTTTCCTTCCCACGAAGGTGCTGGAATGGTCGTACCTGAGGCACTTTCTTATGGACTACCCGTCGTTTGTTTTGACAATTATGGCCCTGGAGAATTCATTAATGAAAATTGTGGCATTGCCATTCCGTATGGGACTTACGAAACATCGATTGCACAATTTGCTAACGCACTGAACACTCTTTATACCGATAAACAACTAAGCAATAAATTAGCTCAAAACGCTTTTAAACAGTTTGAAGAAAAGTTTACTTGGGAACAAAAAGGCACTAGCATTAAAGAAATTTACAACGCTATAGAAAATGGAAAAAAGGCCAATTTATTAAAACAATCATTCCCCTTAATGATGATGAAAAAGTAGCTAAAAAGGGAGTAACTAGGTCATTATTGAATACCATAAAAAAATCAAATTTACAATCAAAATATCATGAAAAAAGTAGTTTGCATTCACCTTTATAACGATTTCAGCGGTAGCCCTTTAGTTTTATCAACTGCAATTAAAGGTTTAATACAAAAAGGAAATAAGGTGACTGTTTTAACTTCGGAGAGTGAAGGTTTTTTGTCAAATTTGGATACAGAAAATATTACCATTCCCTATAGCTTTCAAGCTAATAAATTCATGCGACTTTTAGCATTGTTGTATAATCAGTATTTAGTTTTTTGTCAAATTTTGAAATTCAGAAAAGAAGATGTGGTAATTTATGTAAATACTTTATTGCCATTTGGTGCGGCGTTGGCTGGCAAATTGACTGGCAAAAAAGTGGTCTATCATATCCACGAAACCTCGATTCGGCCGCTACTTTTAAAATGGATGTTAAAATTCATTGTCTCTATTACTGCCAAAAAAGCCATTTATGTTTCTAAATATTTAATGGAAAAAGAAAAAATCAGATGGACTCCAGGCAAAGTAATTTACAATGCCTTATCCAAAGACTTTGTAGAAAAGGCCAATCAATTTATTGAAAAGAAAGAAAAAAAAGAGCATCCTTTTACCGTATTAATGTTATGCTCTTTGAAAAAATATAAGGGGGTTGACCAATTTGTGGAAATAGCCAAAAGATTACCCGATTATCGTTTTGAATTGGTTTTAAATGCAACTTCCGCTGAAATAAATAACTATTTCGAGTCCCCAGAATTACCAGAAAACTTAGTGATTTTTCCAAAACAGAGTAATGTACATTGGTTTTATGAAAGAGCGCATTTAGTACTTAATCTTTCTGACCCTAATCAATGGGTAGAAACGTTTGGAATGACTTTGTTAGAAGCAATGACCTACGGAATTCCTGTTATTGCACCACCCGTAGGCGGACCAACAGAAATCGTGCAACATGGTTTTAATGGATTTACTTTTAATTTTAAACACTTAACCAAAATTAGTGATACGATTAAAAATCTAGCTCAAAATAAGTCAGTTCATCAGCAGTTATCTTTAAATGCGATTCATGGGACCAATGCTTTTAAGGAATTAAGTTTTATAAACGCTTTTTCTCAAGCAATATAATGACCGCTTAAACAAATGTAATCATCTCCTCAGGCAAATGTGGCAGCTCATTTAGGGCGAATAAATTGAAATTTCCTTTAGAATAAAAAAAGCTAGAAAAAGAAGTATTTCGGATAGAAAAATTTAAAGAAGCAACAACTTTTTCATCCGAAATCTTTAAAGATTCAGCTGCGATAGAACTGATTGTTCCACCCGAAGTAAACGCTGCATTGGTTTCACCTGACCCCGTATTTTCTAAAATGGTTTTTAAGCCAGCTCTAACGTTATTTCGAAAATCTGACCAAGCAACAACCTCATCTACTACAATTTTTCCTTCGACCCATTCATTCATAAAATGCTGAAAAACTAGTAATCGGTTGGCTCTTGCCCGCTTTGGATTGGCCTTGGTTTTAGCCACCATTTCTTTGATATACGGTTCCGTTTTTTGCAACTCTGGTAAGATTTTATCTAAAGCAATGTGGCCCACATGTTCTTTCAAACCATCCACCATTAAGGGTTTTGGCATTGGCAAATTATTTTTTTTATAAATATCCTTCACAATCTCAAAAGTATGTTTTTGACGCTCCAAAGGGCCTACGAAAATCTTATCAAATTTAAACTTTTTTGCTACTAAATATTTGCCCAAAAGCACTGTTTGCGCTATCCCTTTATCGGAAAGGGCATCGTAATTATCTGCACCAAAAGAAGCTTGGGCGTGGCGAAAGAAAAATAATTTGCTCATTTCAAGGCATTATATATTTTAAAATTCAAAGGAAGTCCTTTTTTATTAAACTTGGTACTTTTTTAGAAAGAAAGATAGTTAAAACAGTCGTTTTGTAACACATTTTAATTTTCTGGTCTAACTAGGAAATATCAGCATAACTAATTGATTAAAAGATTAGTATTTTACCATGATAAAGGATTCTTAGCACATCAATAATTCAAATAAATGTTCTCTAATAATTACGACCATTCTATAGATAATCAGCTGATAGCAAAAAGTCTTGAGGGAAATAAAGCTGCATTGACCAAACTCATAAAACGACATCAAGATTATATCTTCAATATATCCTTAAAGCTATTTCTAGATACAGATGACGCTCTAGATGCTACCCAAGAGGTTTTAATCAAAGTGATTACAAATTTGAAAACGTATCAAGGTAAAAGTCAATTTAGAACTTGGTTATATCGTATCGCTTTTAATCATTTTTTGAATTCGCCACAGCGGAAAATGGAAAAAATGTTGATGAATCAACAGTTACAAACGGTGTCCAAACAGATGGCGGTTTCCACACAAGAACCAGCGGAGGAATTTGACGAAACGGTCATTGAAGAAGTTCGAATTTTATGTTCTACTGCCATGCTGATGTGTTTAACTAGAGAGCAACGACTTTTGTATGTTATTGGAGATGTTTTTGGAGCAGACCATAGCCTAGGTGCTCAACTATTTAATATTTCTAAAGGCAACTATCGTGTAAAATTGCACCGTGCAAAAGCCGATTTGTTAAGTTATGTATCTGGGCGATGTGGCTTAGTAGACGCAAAAAATCCTTGTCGCTGTCCTAAAAAAACACGGCAATTTGTTAAAAATGGAATCGTAGACAAAAACAACCTGCAATTCAATAAAGATTTTACCCACAAAACAAGTCAAATAATTCATCACCATATTGAAGAAGTCTGCGATGAAGTACAGCTTAATTTAAAAGAACTTTTTAAAGAGAACCCTTTTCAAATTAAATCGGAGATTGACGATTTGTTGAATAATTTGATTCGATAAAGGGTAAGAAAATTAGCGTTGTTTTTTGAACCACAAAAGATACAAAAGAACACAAAAGGCTTTCACAAAAGATTATTATTAAACAGTCTTTTGTGAAAGCCTTTTGTGAACTATCGTGCGCTTTGTGGTTCAAAAAAAATAAATATGGTTACTCCAAAATCATTTTATCGCATCCATAAACACTTAAAACATGAGCAAACAATTCAGTATAGACGCCCTAAGATTTTCCTTAAAAGGTAAAACAAAAAAATACGCTACCCATTCAGCTATTCAAATGCTAAAATTGTCAATAGGAACTATTAGAATCTTAGATACAAAAGCAGGTAAAAAAACTATTTTAATCATTCCAGATGGGCCTAATATTATTGAGCATTATTTCTCTTTGGTGAAGAAACTGAAAAAATCTTTTAGAGTAATCATTTTTGATTTGCCTGGTTTTGGATTTTCTACGCATAAGGGCAACTATGATTATTCCTTTCAAAAAACCAATCAGTTAATTGTTGAATTATTGAGTGTGATTAATCTGCCAAAAGTGAATTTAGTATTCCCTTGCGCTGGTGGGTTTTATGGATTGGCATTTACCCAAGCTTATCCAGAAAAGGTAAATCATTTGCTCCTTATACAGACGCCATCTTTAGGAGAAATGAAAAAATGGACCCAAAGAATAGTCCCTAATTACCTAAAAAAACCATATCTGAGTCAAGTACTTATGCCACTTGTAGAAAATAAATTTGCGAATAACTGGTATGATTATGCACTTCCAAAAGAGGTTGATGGTTCCGCATATAAATCAGTAGCTTTGAAAGGTATAAAAGATGGAGGTTCCTTTTGTTTATGTAGTTTAACACAGGGGCTTACAGAAGAAATGGATACAGATTTAAGTATTGATGTTTCCATTCCTTTGACTTTAGTGTATGGAACAAAGGATTTTACCCATAAGGGAACCAATTTCGAAAGTATCCTACAATACCATGCAAAAGCAGATTTGATAGCATTTGAACAATGCGGTCATTTCCCAGATTTAGAGCAAGAGGACAAATTCACTAAATTACTAAAAGAGAAAATATGCTAACCTAACGGTCGCGAACCACGTCAAAAAACGCCTCTTGACTATTAAAAGCGGAAAAAACGCCTAAGGCATTCTGTACATTAGAAGGAGGTTCATTCAAATCTCTTGAGTCTTGGTTACGGTTTTCGTAAAGTGCAGTGTATTCATCGTTAATATGATAAACC
>CALJVJ010000324.1 GCA_937974625.1 uncultured Saprospiraceae bacterium | reverse complement strand
GTCGGTAGTTAAGACATCTCCTGCTACTACATCATCCCAACGGAATAAAGTATCTAAGCCAAGTATACCATAATAACTTTGTCCTCTATTGACAGGTGTTGCGCCATTTAATCCACAAATATTAAATAATTCATTACTGGTATTTGTAGCAGATTGACTACAGATAAAATAATTAGGATTTAATGGCTCACATGTTCGATAATCATAGACCATTTCATAATCAGAAAAATCTGGTGATTCTGCTGGACATATTTTACAAAGGTCATAGACAATCTTAAATTCATCTTGAAACCCTCCTAAACCTACGCCAAGACCTGGGAATCCATCGGTTTCAGGATTAAACGTAATAATTCCTTCGCTCCCATCTGATACGGTACAATATTCTGTTCCATTAACGGTGGCACAAGTGTGATTTGTTAATGACTGTACATTTAGTGGATATTCCACGCCTCCCTTTGTGACTAGTTTCGCATTTCCACAATAAATTAAAGGAGAATACATGGGCACTTCTATATCTTCCATTTTGAAAAAAGGCCGATATTCTTTTGTAAACCAATTGACTGGAGTTGGCTTGACTACACTGAAACTATGTTCTACTTGACCGCCACAGTCATCTAATTCTACTTCTGTAGTGGCATTAATACCTTCTGGACAAAAAGTAGTGAAAGCAGTATTTTCTCTACAATTTGACAAACCTATTAAGCAGCCATTGGTAAATTCATCTAAAAAATGCCCTGCTGCTACATTTATTATTTGAGGATCTCTATAGGTAAAGTCTGGGTCGGCAATTTTATTTGCAGCCGCTTTTACATTTTTGGTTAATGGGAGCAACCATTTCATATAAATAGTATCTCCTATTTCGATATTAAAAGCATCTTTTATCTGATCTAAACAATTTCCTTCTTCCCAACTGGCGGTCTCTGTTTCTCTACAGTCTTCTAGTTTGTCAAAATTTCTAAAATAGACCCCAAATAAGTTACCGTCGTGGAAGTCATAGGTACTATTAGGCATAGGTGTATTATAAGTAACATCACTCCACGGAGTTTCTCCTGCATAGGCAAAAAAGCCTGTAGATCCTCCTGTTGCAGGGTTGTCCAAACAATCAGAAAAACTACTTATATCTATATCTTGTCTGACAGCACTTCCTTGTTTAACAAAATCCAATCCTAATAATTCCGTGCCTCTCGAATCAATCATTAATTCTGTATCATCATTTCCTGCCCATCCATTATAGCCAATATTTGTAATATTCGCTACAAAATACCATTGATATAATTCTCCTACTGATTCGGGGGTGTTGAAAGTCATCCATCCTTCATAATACATAGTGTCACAAGGTAAAAACCGAGTACGGTCATCGACGGGGACATCTTCTAATGCTATTTTTTCCGTCATGGTGGAATCTGTATACCCTAAATTCCAACGACGCAATGAAGCTCCACTGGCAATATCACATTCACAACTACAATTACTTGGGTCACTTCTGAAAAGGGCGGCATTACAGGCTTTTACGGTTTCACAAGTGCAGTCACCTGTAGTACAGGTTTCAATCACTTGGTGTGTACCATTCATAATGATAGCAGGAGAACAATGGGCAGAATCTGCTTCTAATTGGTAGGTATAACAAACGGTGTCGCCAAGGTTTAATGCGCCTATGGGTAAGGTTAATACTCTTTGGTCTACACTAAGTGTAGTAAAAGTACCATTTACACCTGCTTGAGTGACTACGCCATTTATAGAAAGCGCACCGGAGTTTGGAACAAATTTTATATCTTGTACTAAAATAGGACTACCATCGAATAAGACTTGTAACCTATTGGTTGTATTTTCTTCTGGACAGGGTTCAACGTTTTCTCGTTCGTATACATAACAGAATTCTACAGTTTTTACCTTTGGAGCTAATGGGCTACAATTGGCACCTGTCGTTCTAGTCGTTCCAAAATTATAAGCATAATAAGAATTACTAACATAATCTCGTTGACGAAAATCTACATAAGTCGCCCCATTTGTTATACTAAAATCTTCTACTGGTGGTTGATAGGAAAAAGACTGCCCACAATCCCTTTTTGCTCGAACATAGAACTGCCCAAAAGAACAGTCAATGCTACTACAGGCAATTGAACCTGGGTCTGCTGGTAAGGCACACATATAATCCAGTTCTACTCGAACGGTTATCATTCTTCCACCTGGTAAATCATCATAAAAACCATCTCCGTCTGCATCTGTAATACCATTACCGATTCCATCTGGGTCGGAGGTCAATGTAGTTAAATCTATATCTATATCTCCATTTATCCATTCGTAATTTTCCGGCCCTATTTCTGTTCCTCCAATCGTCACTTTACTTATATCTAAAGAAGAAGTCTCACAAGTTTCAAAGCCAAAAGTTAAGTCGGTGAAAATACCTCCTGCTGAATCTAGTACACTACTCTTAAGGGTCATTTCCATGATGGCTGGATTTCCACAGATTCCCGGTTGTTGGATTAATTGCGAAGTTGCTATAGGAATAGGTCTGTCGGTCGGTCTAATTCTTATTTCACTATTATCAGTAATGACTTGGCAAGTATCGCCGTGACAATAGTACGCAGCTTTATAAGTAATGAATTGGGTATTAATATCTGGACATTCATCTGTTTGCATACAGACTCGAACAGAAATTATCTCATTTTCATTAAATAAGGTGTCGGCCGGATTGGCATTACTGTTTCCAAAGAAGGCTTGACCCGAAATTAATGCTTTTACAGTCGAATCAGCTTGATTGTAAGTGTAAGGAATATCGACCCCGCCAGCACTAATACTATTTAATTTTATTTCATTAGTGAAATCTACATTGCAAATAGAAAATTCTAATTCTGTTAAATAGGCATCGATACCATCTTGAGAAATTTGAATATTTGTACAAAACTCTGTGCCTAGATTATTAATCGTTGTGTTAGGCGCACTTCTAAAATTGATAACGGGTTCTTTGATAACGGAGTTATAAGTACGGATTGGTGTGACTGATTGCCGACAACGCTGAAAATTACCTAAAGTATCTTCATATATAAAATCAAAATCTAATTCTACCTCATAACTAAAAGCATCAATATTGGCATCACAAGTAGCTTCTACACCAATATAACCAATGTAAACGCCCTCGGTAATTCCTTCTAATAAAAATTTTGGCCTTTCTGGGTTAGGGTCTAAATTTGAAATGGTTGCACTTCCATAGTGAGTGAGTTCAAACCCAGCGTATTGCATCCCTGGCAAAAAAGTAGCACTCATTTGTGTCCCAGAAATATTTCCTGCTTCTTCTATGAAAATCAGAAAGGCTAACGTATCAGGCGCTCCACATATTACCAATTCATCTGTTCTGGCAAAGCCTGGTATGTCAAATAATTCAATGACTTGAATTTCTGGACAGGGTGTGATTGGAGGCATCATCCTACTGGTAGCCAATGGATTATCTACAATACCAGCCGTACTTTTCGCATCTGCTAAAATATCCTTTTTTAAGGTACGTAATTGCTTTAGTATCCCATTTTCTTCAGAACAATCAGCAACTTTACATTCATCTTGGAGATGATGATAATAGTCTACTTTCTCTTTAAAAGACAAGGCTGTTAGTGCTTCCTCTTGGAGAAAGGCTACTTTATCTCTTTTGACCTCTTTCGTCTCAGCTAAACTACTTTCCAGACTATTAATCGCCCAAGTTTGCGTGAAAGAAAAGTTTGGTGTTGCAAGAAATAGAAAAATCAAAAGTGTAAACCTTACCATTGTTGTTAATTTCATGGGTTATACTAATTTGTATAGGATTATTGTCTCTCTGACTGGCAGAGGGAAAAGGCCTTTTGAATGGATTCTCTCTTGGAGTTTTTTAGTTTTCTTGATAAACTAAATCTGGAGCATTTAGGTGGGGGTGGGCGTAAGTTGTTGTTTATCATGAGTTTGTGTCGATAAAACAGAACTGATTCCCTTGTTTTTTTAGAAAAAATCAGGTTTATGACAAGAAGTCAAACTGATTTTTGTATTGCTGAATGCGCCTTGTTAAGGGGAATTAATTAGCAGCTATGAGGGTAACCATAAAGTGAAACATTCACTTTGTTGGAAGTAGCGCTAACTGGATAAATGGAGGTGATTTCCAAAGAGGAGGGGAATAGCGGGGATGCTATTTGGAAATAGTTGATTTAGTTTAACTCTAAGAACTGCTGAAATGGTCTTTAATGATAATGTGAAGATTAATATTAGAGAGGGACTTTGCTTATACTTATTTTGATTTAATAATTATATTTCACTTAACAAAAATACAATTAACCAATGTTAAATAATGTCACAAGTGTTATTATTTGTGACATAGCAAACTAGTTAATTTGTTTGTTTTCATATATGTTTATTGGCAGCTTGTAGGTATATGGTTTCCGAGAATTACTACAAACTGAAGGTATAATTGATTTTTTATATGGCTCATAAAAAAAGCCGATAAGTAAAGATTACTTATCGGCTCGAATTTAATTTTGGATGCTTTTTATCCAGGTTTTATTTTACTTCAACTGTACCATTTTCTTGGCTTGTGTGCCGAATTTAGTAGACAATTGATAATAAATAAAGCCAGTAGTTAAATCTCCTATTTCTAATTGTATGGTATTGTAGCCAGTAGTTCCATCTTGTTTGATGGTTCTCAAGACTCTACCTGTTTCATCTCTTAAAACCAACTGTACTTCAGAATCTCCTGGTAAATTGAATCCAATTACCGTTTTATCATGGAATGGATTTGGTTGATTCTGGAATAATTCAAACTTATCCTCTGAAAGTGGGGTAGTGAAGGTCAATTGGACATCCATTAAGTCACCATCCTCATTATAAGCTTCAATGGCTGTTGGTCGATTTAAGATATTCAATTGTTCGCTTAACTGTCCATCTCTCAATGCTGTGAACTTGATATTGAAAAGAGTAGTTGTCGGCTGACTGTCATCGGTTGTTGGTTGACTGCTAACTGGTTGATTCCAACTAGTCGTAATCATTCCTTCATCCATTTTGTGTAAACCGAAGTTTTCAACTCCTGCTACACCACTTTGTAGTTTTTCTAACTTTAAGTTTTCGTAGCCTAAAGTAAATTGATAGCCTTGGATGGTATTCAATTGCTCGGTGCTGAAAGCTAAGTTATAAGTTTCGCCTGCTTTGAGT
>CALJVJ010000323.1 GCA_937974625.1 uncultured Saprospiraceae bacterium | reverse complement strand
CAAGGCCTGCTTTCTGCCAAAGAAATTTTACTTCTTGGAATTGTTTTTCATTTTCAGGATTGGCTTTTCGCCATTGGGCGAGTGCCGTTTTTTCTGTGGCGGATAGTTTTCCGTCTAGAAAATTAGAGATTTGTTGATATCGAAATTCTTCCATATAATAGCTTTTTATTACTAGACGGAAGTGGGAGAGGGATACCCTAGGGAAGGAACTAAAATATTTTTAAAATTATTTAAGATTCCCTATTTTTACTAAAAAATAAAAGTCTATAAATGAATAAAACAGTATTGATTACAGGAGCAAGTAGAGGCATTGGCTTGGCTTTAGCCAAGCAATTTATAGACAAAGGTTTTACCGTAATAGGTACAAGTAGAACAGGAGTCCTTCCAAATAGCACAACGAATAAATTAATTGCCCAAAAGCTGAATTTGCCAGAAAGACAAAGTCGAGTAGAACTAGCAAAATGGTTGACAGAAAAAGATATAAAAATTGATATACTTATCAATAATGCAGGAATAGGTCCAGATTTAGGTGCGGATAAGCCTGAAGAAGAAAGTTATAAAAATACCTTTGAAGTTAATACAACAGGAACGGTATTCTTTACAGAACTAATCCTACCACATATTAAAAAAGAAGGGAAAGTCATTAATATTTCTTCTAAAATGGGGTCGATTGAATCTTGTGGAACAACAGATTCTGTTGCCTACAGAATGTCAAAAGCGGCCTTAAATATGTACACTAAGATTTTGACAAATAGGCCGCGAGATACTCAGGAAGTAGCGGCTATTCATCCTGGATGGGTACGGACAACTATTTCTGAAAGCACTAGTAAAAATGCGCCACTTTCTGCGGAACAATCTGCAAGGGGAATAATTGACTTTGTAATGGGTGACTTTAAAACAGGTACATTTTGGAATGTTGAAGCTAAAGAGGAGATTGGCTGGTAAAGTGTTTTTGGGAATTATAAATTCTAGTGATAAAATAATCTAAAAACTAGACAGATGAATAAAGAAAACAATTTAGTCGTATTCATATCCAGCAAAAATAGTACTTGCGATGAATGTAAAGAGGAGTTAGGAAGAGGTGCTTGGATAACCTTAGAAAAAGAAAAAGGAGCTTTATGTTTATCCTGTTCGGATATGGAGCATTTAGTATTTTTACCCTCAGGAAGTGCGGCATTGACTAGGCGGTCAAAAAAATATTCTACCTTATTCGCTAAGGTACTAAAATGGAGTAAGGCTCGAAAAAGATATGAGCGACAGGGACTTTTAGTAGAACAAAAAGCAATAGAACAAGCAGAAAAGGAATGTTTGGATGATGAAGAGGTACGGGCTAGAAAAAGAGAACGGGCAGCGGAAAAAAGAATTTTTCAAGACAAAGCTTATATTCAAAGTTTTGCTCAAAAAATACAAGCATTTTACCCTTCTTGCCCAATCAAACGAGCAAAAATAATTGCAGAACATGCTTGTCAAAAATATAGTGGTCGAGTAGGACGCTCTGCTGCTGCTAAAAATTTGGAGGAACAAACTATCCGACTAGCGATGATTGCTCATATTCGGCATACCGAAACGGATTATGATGAGCTATTGGCAATGGGCTATGAACGTCAAATCGCTCGTGCACAAGTGATGGAAACGATTTTGAAGATTTTGGAAAAATGGGCAACCAAAGATGAGAGATAAATAAAAAATAGACAATCACTGAAAAAATGCCATTCCTTAAAACCCTCAAAGCGGTAGAAATATGATATTCCACCGTTTTTTTAGTAATACCAAGCGCTTCCGCAATTTCATTATAATTCATTTCCTCAAAACGACTCATTTTAAAAACGATGTTACATTTGGGCGGTAAGGCTTCAATTTTTTTATAAATGGCTGCCAAATTTTCAGCATTGAGCAAATCTTCTTCGGGTGAGGCAATGTCTAGAGAAAGGGTGTTTTTGAAATATTTTGCTTGCTGGTTGTCTAAGCTTTTTTGTTTTCTAAAATAATTCATACAACGATAATAAACCATTTTGCTTAAGTAGCCAATGACTGATTTTTCAATATTAATTTCGTTTCTTTTTGTCCAGAAATCTATAAAAATAGTTTGGACTACATCTTCCGCATCCACTAAATTTTTCGTTTTGAGATATGCTTGTTTAACTAGTTTTTCATAATGTAAATGAAATAATTTGTCAAAAGCAGCTTGATTGCCCGCTTTCATTTGTAGGTATAGGTTTTGTTCACTCATAAAATAGTATTGCAGAAAGGGGCTGTGATGTCGGGTATTAATTTATAAAACAGTTTTCTTATAGATTTAGAGGTTTAGAGCTTGTTGGGAGTTTGTCTTTGGAGGTAAAAAAGACGTTTTTTTAGCCCAAAGGATACATCCCAACTAGCTCTTATATACCTATGACGCATTTAATATACTTAGCACCTAGGTCTTTGGTGAAAAAAATATTTATTAATTAGTTTTACAGAAATGATTGAATTCAAAAAATACTATTCTTTTAAGCCAAAATAGGTTTCACGACATGCCCATGCACATCTGTCAAGCGATACCTTCTGCCTTGATGTTTAAAAGTTAATCGCTCGTGGTCAATCCCCATTAAATGCATTAAAGTTGCTTGGAAGTCATGGACTGGAACTGGATTATTGATGACGTTATAACTAAACTCATCTGTTTCGCCATAGGATAAACCAGATTTTACACCCGCACCAGCCATCCACATGGTAAAACAACGAGGATGATGGTCTCTTCCATAATTTTTACCAGCTAACTTTCCTTGTGAATAGACGGTTCGACCAAATTCTCCACCCCAAACGACTAGAGTATCTTCTAATAATCCTCGTTGTTTTAAATCTGTAATTAAAGCAGCAGTTGCTTGGTCAGTAGTTTTGCATTGATGCGCTAGTCCACCAGGCAAATGACTGTGCTGGTCCCATCCTTGATGGTATAATTGTACAAATCGAACATCTTTTTCTAGTAATCGACGTGCCATCAGACAATTAGCAGCATAGGTGCCTGGGTCTCGACTATCTTTTCCATACAATTCAAAAACGGAATCTGGCTCATCTGACATATCGGTCACCTCTGGTACAGAGGCTTGCATACGGAATGCCATCTCATATTGGGCAATTCGATTATCCACCTCGGAATCGTGGTAAGTATCTTTTTGAAATTGATTTAATTTTTTCAGTGCATTGAGCATTTCTCTCCTGTCGACGGCATCATACCCTTCTGGATTATTCAAAAACAAAACAGGGTCTTTGCCCGAACGGAATTGCACCCCTTGATGTCGGGAGGCTAAAAAACCATTGCCCCATAATTTTGCATACAAAGGTTGTCCACCTGCATTTTTGGAGACCAAAACTATGAAAGAGGGCAGATTATTATTCAGCGAACCCAAACCATAATTTATCCATGCACCCATAGAAGGCCGCCCCGAAATTTGGTGCCCTGACTGAAAAAAGGTAATCGCAGGGTCATGATTAATTGCCTCCGTTTGCATGGTTTTTATAAAGCATAATTCATCGACGACCTTGGCGGTATGTGGCATCAATTCACTAACCCATGCACCTGACTTGCCGTGTTGTTGAAAGGAGAACGGAGAGGCAGCAATGGGGATAGCTGATTGTCCTGCACTCATACCTGTTAGGCGTTGTCCTTGTCGGACAGAATCGGGTAAATCTTGTCCATGATATTTGGCTAAGGTTGGTTTATAATCATATAAATCCATCTGTGAAGGTCCACCACTCATAAATAAATAAACAATCCGTTTGGCTTTAGGCTGAAAGTGGGGTAGACCAGGTAAACCGCCTAATCCATTCGCGAAATTAGTCGACGTATTTCCATACAAAGGAGCAGTGCCCATTAGATTTCCTAATGCCATTGCGCCAAGCCCTAAAGAGGTTTTGGTTAGAAAGTCTCTTCGGTTGATTTGGTTTTGTATTTTTTTGATAGGTGAAGACATGTTTTTTTTTTACCGATATTTGGTACCTACAGTACCTTTTTCCTTATCGTTTAACAATAGTCGCATCCGCATTTATTATCGTACTAGCAACGATGGTATTAGCCGCTATTAAGGCAGCTTCCATATCCTCTTTTATTGGAGAGGCACCTGCGGTAAGCCAACCTTTCGCCTTAGCCGGATATAATTTAAACTTTTGATATTCTGCCTGTTGTAATTCCAATAACACTTGCAATTCTTCTGATTGGGGATGTCTACCTGTGAATTTTCTAAAGGCATCGGTAATCCCTACGGAAGGATTTTCAATGGCCGAAATTTGCATTCCCATAACTTTCGCAGCTTCTGTAAAAGTCGGGTCATTGAGCATAATTAAAGCTTGTAAGGGGGTACTCGTTTTTTGTCTTTTGACGGTGCATAAACTTCTACTCGGTGCATCAAAAGTTGCTTGGGTCGGATTAGGAATGCTTCTTTTCCAAAAAGTATATAAACTTCTTCGGTATAGTTTTTCTCCTTTATCAGGTTCATATCGACCACCATTTACTCGCCAAAGCCCTTGGGGTTGATAAGGTTTGACACTCTTACCGCCGATTTCTTTGACCAATAAATCGCTAGCTGCTAATACATTATCTCGAATCATTTCGGCAGTGAGCCGATTGGAAGGCCCTCTAGCTAACCAAGTATTGGTTTTATCGTTTTCGATAATTTCGGGTAGATTTTTGGAGACTTGTTGATAGGTTGCCGATAAAACCATTTGTTTGACCGCTTTTTTAATATCCCAACCTGTTTCTTGAAAATCCACCGCCAACCAATCCAACAGTTCAGGATGACTGGGTTGTTCTCCTTGAAAGCCTAAATCATCCGTTGTTTTTACAAGTCCTTGACCAAAGATTTGTTGCCAAATTCGATTAATGGTTACTCTGGCGGTTAATGGATGTTGTTTATCCATTAACCATTGAGCTAAACCCAATCTATTTTTAGGAACTCCGTCAGGCATTGGTAGAATGCTTTCGGGTGTATCAGATGTAACAGGTTCACTAGGCGCATCATATTGCCCTCGGTTCAGGATAAAAGTAGGGCGCGGTTGCTCCATTTCTTGCATCACCATGATTTCTGGAATGTCCTCTACGGCATTGTTTAATAGAAGTCTCTCCTTTTTTAATTGCTTAAAAAGCACTGGATATTTTGGCTGTTTGAATTGTAAATACCAGCCTTTTAATCCTTCTTTTTCTTTAGTAGATAAATCAGCAATTGGTTTTTGAAACAGTAATTTTGCTTGCTCAGGTGCATATAATTGTAAGACTTCTGGGGCTGACAATGCTCGATTAAAAACTAAAATATCGTCTACTACTGCTCCTTTGATACCAATACCTCTCCATCTAGCCCCAATTTGCAAACCAGATTCTTTTGTTGACTGAAAAAGGATGTCTTTATATAAGTTGTCTTGGTCTGTTTCGGTGGTTAATTCCTTCCCGTTGGCATAAACCTTTACCCCTGCGGCTTTGCTAGAACCATCATAAGTCATGGTCAGTTGTACCCATTCGTCCCTTGGTACATCAGCCGCATACTTTTGGATGGCATTATAAGGTGTGGTATGTGCCAGTAAAACTTCCAAACGATTATCTTTCAATGCCAGATGGTACCCTCTAAAATTATATAAAGCTGCGCCATCTCCTTTATGAAAAATTACCCCATCTTTTAAATCCTTGGGCAAATTGACCCAAATACTTACCGAAAAATTGTCCATTCGATTAAATACGCCTACTTCCCCTAAATCCAACCAAGCATCTCCGTCCAAGGCTAATCCTTTACCCGATTTTCCAGCTACCAAATTTAGTGGAACGGACGTCGCATACTGCTGCTTCATGGTTCCTTTTTGCCTTGAATTTACTCGATTCTTAATCACCGAATTATTCAAATCAAAATGAGCTACTAATCCTTTTGGATAACGTTTGTTGAGTTTTTCTTTTGCTCGGTCTTGGCTTAACCAATTTTCAAACTCACTGTTTATTTCCGTCTTTAATGCTGTTAAATTTTGTTCTTGAGTAGCTATTTTTTGCTTAATAAACGCTATGGTTTTTTCTTGTGCTTCATCGGTTAGCAACATCGTCGGAACAGGTGTCGCATTATTCCAACTAATTTGTCCTGCTTCTTTGACATTATCGAAAAAACTAAATAATTGATAATACTCCTTTTGGGAAATCGGGTCGTATTTATGGTCATGGCAACGGGCACATTCCACCGTCAAGCCTAGAAAAGCTGTTCCCAAGGTATTGGTTCTATCTGCCACATATTCTACCCTAAATTCTTCGGGGACAATACCTCCTTCCATATTTTGCTGATGGTTGCGATTAAATCCTGTCGCTAAAATTTGTTCCTTGGTGGCATTGGGCAGCATATCGCCCGCCAATTGCCAAGTAACGAAATCATCGTAGGGCATATTTTTATTAAAAGCTTCAATCACCCAATCTCTCCACGGAGACATATCTCTATAACGGTCTACTGTATATCCATGTGTATCGGCGAAGCGTGCTACATCCATCCAATCCGTCGCCATGCGCTCTCCATAATGAGGGGAAGCCAATAATCTATCAACTACTTTCTCAAAGGCCCTAGACGAATTATCCGCTAAAAAATCATCTATTTCTGCTAGGGTAGGTGGGAGGCCAATCAAATCAAAAGTCACTCTTCTAATCAACGTTTCTTTATCTGCTTTTTCAGCAGGCTGCCATCCTTTATTTTCTAACCTATTTAAAATAAAATTATCAATGGGATTATTGACCCAATTTGTTTTTTTAACTACCGGAGGAGTTATTTTTTGAGGTGCTATAAAAGCCCAATGTGGTTTATATTCTGCTCCTTGGTCTATCCATTTGGTTAATACTGCTTTTTCGTAAGCATTTAAGCTTAGTTTAAATTCGGGCGGTGGCATGCTTATTTCTGGGTCTTCGCTTATGATGCGGTTAAAGACTTCACTTTTACCTAGATTTTCTGGTAC
>CALJVJ010000322.1 GCA_937974625.1 uncultured Saprospiraceae bacterium | reverse complement strand
AGCTGGTGCTGATTTCTTAGCTCAAATTGCACCTTGTAATAGCGTTCTAGTTGAGCAGTCTGCTTATAGCCGCGAGTTGATAAATCAAAATAATCCCATTAATACTATTACTCAAATAGACGTATTTCCTAATCCGTTTTCTTCGGGTACGACTATACAGTTTGCTGTATCTGAAGCCATGCCTATTCAGCTACAATTGATAGATATTACAGGAAAAGTAGTGCAGACTATTGTGCCCTTATCCCACTATGAAACGGGCCAATATCAAATCAATTTGCAAAATGAGCAATTGCAAACTGGCATCTACTTTTTCCAATTAGCTAGCGCCAAAGAACGCTTAGTGAAAAAGGTGATGGTTATCCGGTAAGGAAAATATTTAATGTAAATTTGACGGGTTTAGAGTCGGGGTTGCCAATTTTGGTGATTCCGATTTTTTATTGTCTATTAGTTAGTCACATGCTGTTTTGAGCACAGGGTCGCCTTCATTACTTAACCAAGGAAGAAGATTTTCCTTTAATAAGGAGAAAACTACCTTATTATCTACTCCATTCGAACATAGACTGCCGGCACCACTCCTGCAACCAGTCCCAATACCACAAGGTTTGTCTTTAACCAATGATTTAACAGAATAACAGCCTTCTCCCTTTCCAAAAGGGTAGGAGTTAGTTGCCTCAAAAAAGTAATTATCTAAATTTTGTTGACTTGGGAAAACTGCATATTCAGAAGCGGCGATAAGGGTTTTGTTAATATTGGCTGATTGGGCTGAATTGAGTTTGGCGTTTTCAATTATATAATGCCCCATTGCAATGATAGCCCTAGTAATGATTTGGTTAATGATTTCTTGATTCTTTGAATCACTTGTCTGACAATATTCTAGATCTATCCAGTGGACGAAGTCCAATAAAGCTTCATTCGTCGGATTGACGGATAATTTTTTGAGTGTATTTTTAATTATTTCTGACAAGCGATTGTGTTTTAATACGGATTTCTTACAAAGCTATTATTCTTCTGGGGCATTGTCAATTTAATTTATAGGAGAGTTAATTGCAAAGAAATTTTATTGAATAGTATAATAGAGTTCGTGGGAATTCCTATCTTGCGTGACTTTTAAGACTAAAATTACGTCATAAAAATAAACACAAAATATGAGTGAAAAAATTGTATTTCAAGCAAGTCCAGAAGCTAAAGGCGAAGCTAAGAAACTTAGAATCTTCGCTGTAATAGCTTGGTTATTAGCCATGGCAGGTCAAGCCTATGCCATATTTAACCTCATCAGCGATGAGATGATGATGTGGTTAATCGGAGCGATAGTCGTCATTTTGATTCTCGCTATTACAGGTTCTACGCTTTGGAAAAAAGCCAATAGACTAGACCCTGCATCTGAGAAAGAACCCACCCGATTTTTTATACAAAATCAACTAGGTGCTATTATGGGGGTACTTGCCTTTCTCCCTATGGTTATCATGATTCTTAATAATAAGAATATTAGTGGTAAAACCAAAGGAATTGCTGGTAGTATCGCAGCTATTGCAATGGTTGCAGCGGGTGTCTCTGGAGCAGACTTCAATCCTCCATCTGTAGAGAAATATACCGAGGAAATTAACGCACAAACTGAGGCCGCTAAAAGCCTTAGTATTGATAGTGATAATGTTTACTGGTCTAAAGCTGGTAATAAATATCATGCCTACGATAACTGCCAATACATTAAAAATAAAGCGGTTAGCACCGGTAGTATCAAAGATTCATGGGAACAGAAAGGTATTTCTGAACTGTGTAAGGTTTGCCAGAAAAAAGCAGCTAAATCTTCCGTATCCTCTGGTGTGAAAGAGTTGATAGAAGCAAATTAATATTATTGAACTGAATAGATAAGTAGAAAGGGGAGTATCATTTGATATTCTCCTTCCTTCGTTTTAGACCTGCTCTTAACCAACTTTCCTATATCAACCTCCAAGGTTTTCGCGCCTTCCGACTGAGCAACTTATTTGCTTTTCTATTACCCATGAATTTTTCCTTCTCAGGATTCCACTTTAATTCTTTTCCTAGCCGCCAAGAAATGAGTCCAAGATGCATGGGGAGCGTCATCTCCCGAGCATAGGCTAAATTGGATTCTGGCTGTGTGCGGGACTTAACGGCATTTACAAAGTTCTGTTGATGTCCTGGAGAACGCAGAATAGAAATAGGCACTTCTGGAATATCCGTTACGGTCTCTCCATTAATGGTAATTTCTCGTTTGCTATAGTCACAAATCAAGGTGCCTTTTTCTCCTTCGAAGTAGGCGCCAATACTTCTATCTTTTGCACCCGGTACATTAGGTGGTTCAGTCGTCCAGTGAATGTTGAGGTTATCAAATTTGTAATCAATATCTATCCATTCAGGTGTGTCAGAAATACCTTTGGATTCGGCTCCTCGAGCATGGATGGTTCTCAATCCTTTTGGTCGCAGCGACATATACACAACATCCGCTATATGGCACCAGAAATCTGCAAAATTCCCACCAGAATAGTCCAAGAAGTATCTGTAATTGAAATGACATCTTTCTGGACAGTAGGCTCTTTCTGGTGCTGGCCCCTGCCACATATCCCAGTTCAAGGTACTGGGTACAGATTGCCCTTTTGTCATTTTTAATTCTGGTGAACCGCCAGTCTTCCATAATCGCACGGTATGAATATCACCAAGCATGCCTGATTGAATAATCTCTGCAACTCTATGATAATTATCACCAGCATGGATTTGTGTACCTAATTGAAATATGCTGCCATACTTCTTTTGAGCTGCCAACATCTTTTGCCCTTCCCGAACGTCATAGGATAATGGCTTTTCTCCATAGACATCTTTTCCTGCTTGGAAAGCCAAAGTTCCGATAGTTGCGTGCCAATGGTCAGGTGTTGCACACGTAATGGCATCAATATCTTTTCGGTCTAATATATGTCTAAAATCTTCGTAGGTATCCACTTTCCAATTGGGTTGCATCTTCGCCAGATTACTGATACTTGAAGCCAGATGTGCTTGGTCCACATCACATAGGGCAACAATCTTTACCTCTGGTAAGTTGGCAAACCACTTGATATGGTTGTTGCCCATACCTCCAACACCAATATGTGCTACCCGTAAAGTGTCGCTCGGTGCTACTCCCTTTACTGACCAAGGAAGAATGGTTAGGCCGAGTGCTCCTAAGCTACTTTGCTTAAGAAATGTTCTTCTGCTTTGTTGAGGTCCTTTCATGATTTATATTTCTTTGATGTTGAATAGTGTTTTTAACACCTCGCTGACTTTCTTTTTTTTCCTACTCTCTGTTTATCTACCACTTTTTGGATATAATCTTTAGCGAAAGGAACTTTACAAGCAGTACCATTCATATCAACTTCAATTTTACCAATTTTTTCGGCAACTTCTTTTGCCTTATCAGTTAACTCTTTTATATAGGTTCCAATGGATATTACAAAGCCATTCATTGTGTATTTTACCCTATTTTTTGCATTAGGTATTTCTTTTTCAACTGTGTCCAATAATTTTATATACTTGGCAATGTCTAAGTCTTCATCTTTGTTTACTGCTGAATAATAGGCCAATGTGGACCAACCTGCAGCAGCAATTCCTTCATTTTTTGAGGTAATCCATTCTAATCCTAACTCAAACCCATATTTAGTCTCTGCAGCTATCCATGGAACAGTATATTCACTTAGATAGGACCAATAAGCTTTTCCTACCCATTCATTTAATTGTTCTTTCGTAATTTGATTTTCGTCTGCCATTAATCCTGCTAAATACATGGCATCAGAATTTCCAGTTTTATACAATTCCAAAGAAAGTTCATGATTTTTTTTAGTTTTCTTTAGTATCTTTTTTAAGTCTGCCACCTTAACTCCAAAAAATGGCTCTTGGGCTCCATGTTTCTTTAATGTATTTTTAGTTCTTTCATCACCATAGTCTTCTAATTGAGTCAGTATTTCCGTTAAAGTCATAATGGTATACTATTTTTAAATTTTCTAGAATGTATTTGATTTAATTCGATTTTGTTCTTATCATTACTGCCAACATTAAGGTTTGTATGAGCTGTTGAGCCAAGCTCTAAAATTGAGTTAAGGCACCAAAGCAATAATGCTTAATAGCACATCACAAACAAGTTGAACGAAGCCGCAATTTTAGCAGGAAGCTATGTAATTTGCAAGAAGTTCATTTAGCTAAATTGGCGTAGTTCGTATTATGATTTGGAAAAATACGAAAAGAAAGATGATAAAAGAAATAACTGCATTTAATTTGTGATTGCCATACTGCATATTGTTAGGGTTTGACGGTCTACATTTTGTACACAAAGGGAGCTATGAAATGAAAAATAAATAACATAAGCCAAGCTACTTGTTCTTTTAATCTCTAAAATCGTTAAAAATACCTGCCTCTGTCGGCAGGCAGGCTCACCATAGCGATGCTATGTCTGGAGGCACCCCATCCGTAACGGTTCATTCGTTTTACGAATTCATGCCTTTTTAGAAATCAAAATAACTGCGCATCTTGGACTAACTTATTTAATTTTCATTTCTATGCTTAAAAATTTGTTTTTCTTTTTGAACGGATTTATAAAAAAATAAACTTATTTTATCCAATGTTTAATAAATTTCGTTCTCTGACAAATTCCGTGGTCGATTTAATTTCAAGCTTTTTTCTGACTGAAAGGAGAGAAAAATTGGAATTGAAACGACTTTATCATGGGATTTGTCATAGACCATAAATTTAAAGACTTAGACAGATTTAGTTGCTCTCTAAGACATCACGACACAACAGCTTAAAGTGCTGAATGTTAATTCGTTGTGTCGTTGTGAGAAAAATTATGTCCAATTACTTAATCTTAATTAGCGCCTACCTAATCAAAAGGTATTTTTCACTAACTAACGAACCTATGCGACTCAAAAACTTATTATTACTGATAGCCCTAATTACCTTTCAAATGAATTGTACTACCACTAATAAAATAGCGGAACAAGGGGCGCCTATTTTTACTGCCCCTGTAGGTGTCCAAGCTTATTCCTTTAGAAATTATTTTCCCAAAGATATCCCCGGTACACTCGACCGCATCCAGTCAATGGGTATCAAAGAAATAGAAGGTGGTTCAGGAAAAATAGACCCAGCGGACTATCAAAAATTATGCGAAGCCAGAGGGATTAGCATTCCTTCGACCGGTGCTCAATTTAAAGAGTTGGAAGAAGACCCAATGAAAGTGGTAGAAATAGCTAAAGCATTAGGTTCAAAATATGTGATGTGTGCATGGGTGCCACACCCCAACCGAGGCAATTTCTCTAAAGCGGATGCCGATAAAGCAATAACTGTTTTTAACGCGGCAGGGAAAGTACTCTCCGAAAATGGTTTGACCTTCTGCTATCATCCGCATGGATACGAATTTCAACCTTATGAGAATGGGACTTTATTAGATTATATCATTACCCAAACCAATCCAGCACATGTCTCTTTTGAAATGGATATTTTTTGGGTACAATTTGGCGGCGGAGATCCCGTTGCTTTGTTGAACAAATATGGTGACCGTTGGAAATTGCTCCACTTAAAAGATATGAAAAAAGGCATTAAAAAAGACTTGACTGGCGGAACGGATGTGGAATATAATGTACCCCTCGGCACAGGACAACTGGACATGGAAGGCATATTAAAAGTCGCCAAAAAGATTGATATTGCTCA
>CALJVJ010000321.1 GCA_937974625.1 uncultured Saprospiraceae bacterium | reverse complement strand
GTGAACCGGAGCAGGAACCTCATTGATTCCTCCAGGATTATCCTGAGTAGGCTTGGTATGTTTTTTAACAATATTTACTTGATCAACAATTGCTCGTTGCTTTCCAGAGAAGATTTCCAGCACTTCGCCTTCAACTCCTTTGTCTGCACCTGCAATTACAAGTACTCTATCTCCTTTTTTGATATTCAACTTTGGAGACTTTTTTGATTTAGTATTAGCCATCGCTAAATTTAATTTTGAATTTTGAATGATTGAATTTTGAATAAAATTACACTAGGCAACTAAATGAACAAAATTCTTATTCTATCTTATCAAATGTGAATCTAATTATAATTCTGAAATATCGTTTTTCAACATTCAAAATTTAAAATTCAACATTCAAAATTAGTAGACTTAAAGTACTTCTGGAGCTAATGAAACAATTCTCATATAATCCTTATCTCTTAATTCTCTTGCTACAGGTCCGAAAATACGAGTTCCTCTAGGTTCTCCACCAGCATTTAATAAAACAACTGCGTTATCATCAAAACGGACATAAGAACCGTCTTTTCTACGAATCTCTTTTCTGGTTCTAACGATAACTGCTTTAGAAACAGTACCTTTTTTCAAACCACCAGGAGATGCATCCTTTACGGTGCAAACGATTTCGTCTCCAATGGATGCATAGCGACGCTTCGAGCCACCCAATACACGAATACATAGTACTTCTTTCGCACCACTATTATCCGCTACTTTTAATCTTGATTCTTGTTGTATCATTACACTTTCTTTATCCTTGTGGAATAAACCACCGCTTTTAAAAGAAAAATATTTAGTATTACAAGTGAATTCATTGTATCGAAGATGGAGAAAAAAACCTGCCATTCGAAACAAAGCAACTCGTAATTTTACTTCGCTCTTGAAATAACTTCAACTAAACGCCACTTTTTACGCTTACTGATTGGGCGCGTCTCCATGATTTTTACAGTATCACCTTCATTGCAGGAATTTTCTTCATCATGCGCTACAAATTTCTTTGAACGCTTCAATGATTTCCCATAAATAGGGTGCTGAATTTTCCGTTCAATAGAAACGGTAATGGATTTATCCATTTTAGAGCTAATTACTAAACCAACTCTTGTTTTTCTTAAATTTCTTTCTTCTGACATAAGAATTTTAATTTTGATTGTCAAATTGTTAGGATTGTTGCTAATGGATAAAACCCATCAAGTCAATCAAGCAATCGTTACAATCTTATCTTAAGCTTTTCTTCTTCTAGCTCTAATTTTTGAACGACCAGCAACTTGTTCAGCTGTCATTTTCTCCATTTCTCTCCTTCTCACCTCAGTTTTCAATCGAGCAACATCTCTACGAGTTTCTCTCAACTGTAAAGGATTATCTAATCCTTTAATGGTATGATCGAATTCGAGTTTTTGATAAGCAATTTCTGTTGCTTGTAATTCACTTACTAACTCTTCGTTAGTAAATTCTTTTAATTCCAAAAACTTTTTACTTGCCATTATAATTATGGTTTGTGGGTCAGGTCTAAATAAAAAGCTATTCAGAAAACCCTTAAAATTTTAAATTATCCTATATAATCAGGGCGGATAGAGAACTTAGTTAAAACAGGCAATTTCTGAGCCGCCAATCTTAAAGCTTCTTGTGCCACATCAATAGGCACACCATCCAATTCAAAAATTATCTTTCCTGGTTTAATAGGGCAAACATAGTGATCTAAAGCACCTTTACCTTTACCCATCCGTACTTCTAAAGGCTTAGAGGTAATTGGCTTATCAGGAAATACCCGAATCCAAACCTTACCTTCTCTCTTCATATATCTGGTCAACGCAATCCGCGCCGCTTCAATCTGACGACTTGTCAATCTACCAGCAGTAATCGCTTTCAAACCAAAAGATCCAAAAGAAATTTTGTTACCACGGTAAGCTAGGCCGTTGTAACGACCCTTCATCTGCTTTCTATATTTCGTCCTTTTCGGTTGTAACATTTCTGAAAAGTTTAGAATTTGTTGATTTTTGAAGACGGATTACCAAAAAGAATGATCTCTGATAATTTGAATTCAAAACAAAAGTTTAATTAATGTGCTTTTAGTTAAAAAACCTTTAAAACACTATATTTATAATGTCCTATTCACCCTTTTTTTGCTTTTTTTCAAAAGCTGCGCAAAGGTAAGACTTTTTAAGCGATTCTCCTAGCGTCTTCCGCCACGATTTCCATCTCTTCCACCCCCGCGATTTCCGCCACGATTTCCATCTCTTCCACCCCCGCGATTTCCACCACGATTTCCACCTCTTCCACCTTGACCACCTTTCTTTGGAACTGGTTGGCTGAATAAGTCAACCTTACCTAAAACTTCACCATTACAAATCCACACTTTAATTCCAAGTTTTCCGTAAACGGTTAAGGCTTCAACTAGAGCATAATCAATATCTGCTCTGAATGTATGTAAAGGTGTTCGACCTTCTTTATACTCTTCAGAACGAGCCATTTCCGCACCGTTCAATCTACCAGAGATTCTAATTTTGATACCTTCGGCACCTGCTCTAATAGTAGATTGAATAGCCATTTTAATAGCTCTTCTATAATTAATTCGAGATTCAACTTGCTTAGCAATAGATTCTCCTACGATATAGGCATCTAATTCTGGCTTTCTAATCTCAATGATATTAATTTGTACTTCAGAACTAGTCAACTTCTTCAGCTCTTCCCGAATACGGTCAACTTCAGAGCCTCCCTTACCGATAATGATACCAGGACGAGAAGTATTGATAGTTACAGTAATTCGTTTAAGCGTACGTTCAATACCAATCCGGCTGATACCGCCTTTTTGAACTCTTGCTCTTAGGTACTTTCTAATCTCTTCATCTTGCACAACTTTATCGCCGAAATTTTTACCACCATACCAGTTTGACTGCCAGCCTTTGATGTATCCTAAACGATTACCTATTGGATTTGTCTTTTGACCCATAATTACTTGATGAAATGTAAAGTTAAAAATGTCAAGTCAACAGCTACCTAAAAAGTTGCCGGTAAGAAGAGACATCTATATTTACCAATTACTTAATTTTTATTCTTCTGTGACCTCTACTTCTTCCACTTCTTCAACATTGCTAGGCAAAGCAACTCTGTTTTCTACAACTAAAGTTACGTGACAAGAATGCTTCCGAATTCTATGTGCTCTACCATGAGGAGCAGGTCTGAATCTCTTTAACTGAGCTCCAGAGTCTGAAAAGGCAGTTTTGATATATAAATCATAATCATCTGCATTTTCAACACCACCAGTTTTATATTCCCAGTTAGCAATGGCAGATAGTAATAATTTTTCTAACCATTCTGCTGATTCCCGCTTAGTGAATCTTAACAGATTCAAAGCAGTTTCAATATCTTTACCTCTGATATTGTCCACCACTTGGCGCATTTTGCGCACAGACATTGGGACACTTTTTAATTTAGCTACCGCTTCCATCTTAAATGAAATTTAAAATGTAAAATTTAAAATCTAAAATTTAAAAGTATTAAATGCCTATAAATTCTAGATACTAATCTTACAGCTATTATAAGTTAATGCTTATTCTATAGAGTACATGAATGGTGTAACCACCAATCATTGATTACCGCTTCTTACCACCGTGCCCTCTAAAGTTACGAGTTGGAGAAAATTCACCCAACTTGTGACCTACCATATTTTCTGTAACAAAAACAGGAATGAAAGTTTTTCCATTGTGTACTGCAATTGTTTCACCAACCATATCAGGAATGATCATAGACGATCTTGACCAAGTCTTGATAACTGATTTCTTATTAGATTCTTTTGCTTTCGCAACTTTAGCTAATAGTTTATGAAAGATATAAGGTCCTTTTTTTATTGATCTTGCCATTTTATTATGATTTTGTGGTTATGTGGTAAATAATAATTCCTTATCCCACTAACCTAATCTTATTATTTCTTAGTCTTTCTTTTAGAAATAATCAACTTAGTTGAGTGCTTCTTTTTATTACGAGTCTTCTGACCTTTAGCCATAATCCCTGTTCTTGAACGTGGGTGACCACCAGAAGCCTTACCTTCACCACCACCCATTGGGTGATCGACAGGATTCATCGCAACCCCTCTTACTCTTGGTCTTCTACCTATCCATCTTCTTCTACCCGCCTTACCAAAAACAGTTAAGCCATGATCAGGATTAGATGTTGTTCCGATGACTGCTTTACAAGTCAATAAGATTCTTCTAACTTCTCCAGAAGGCAATTTAATAGAAGCATATTTTCCTTCTCTACCTGTTAGAGTAGCATAAGTACCTGCACTTCTCGCTAAAACAGCCCCTCTTCCTGGCGTCAACTCAATTGAATGAATTGAAGCACCCAAAGGAATATCTGCTAAGTACAAAGCATTACCCACTTCTGGTATCGCACCTTTTCCAGACATGATAGAATCACCTACCTTTAATCCGTTTGGAGCGATGATATATCGCTTTTCACCATCCGTGTACTGTACCAATGCGATATATGCACTACGGTTTGGATCGTATTCAATAGTCTTGACTTCGGCAGACACACCTTCCTTATTTCTCTTGAAGTCAATAATTCTATATTTTCTTTTGTGACCACCACCAATGTTACGGACAGTCATTTTACCAGAGTGGTTACGACCACCTGATTTTTTCAGACCTACTGTTAAGCTTTTTTCTGGCTTACTAGCAGTAATTTCTGAAAAAGCATTACCTACTCTAAATCTAGAACCGGGTGATACCGGTTTATACTTTTTTACTGGCATTTTTCTTTGAATTTAAATTTTGCCTTACGATTGTCAATTACTGATGTTTATTCACCTTTGCTGACAATCTTTTGATGGAAGTCAGAAGTCAGACCGAAAATTAAATTTTCTGTCAGAAGTCAGACTTTAGTTATTACAAGTTGTAGGAAATCTGACATCTGACAATCCATGAAATGGATGTTCTGACATCTGACTTCTACTATATCTCGCCGTATAAATCAATCTCTTCACCAAAAGCTAACTTAATGATAGCTTTTTTGTAAGAAGATTTACGACCTCTTTGAACACCTTTTTTAGTGTTTCTTACTTTCGCTTTTGAAGGCATAATCATCGTCTTTACATCTTCTACAGCTACATTATAAGCTGCTTCCACTGCTTTTTTGATTTCTACCTTATTCGCCTTCTTGTCTACCTTGAAGGTGTATTTATTTTGATCATCGATTAAAGCACTAGACTTTTCAGTGATCATTGGCTTGATTAATACTTTCTTTGCCATTTTATTAAAGGTTTAGAGGCTGAAAGGTCGAGCTAAAATGATGTATAAAACCACTTTATCAAAACTAAGCAACCATTTAACTCACTAATTATGATAAGGATGCAACGATTTTCTCTACTGCACCTTCTGATAAAACTAAAGTACCAGAATTCATCACTTCATAAGTATTCAAATCAGAAGCTGCAACAACTCCTGCTTTTTGTACATTGCGACTAGACAATAATACATTATTATCGTATTCGCTTAAAACTAAAAGTGATTTACTACCTGCACAACCTAAACCATTTAGGACATTGATATAATCCTTAGTCTTAGGAGCATCGAAAGTAAAGTTTTCGACAACTTTCACTTGACCGTTAGCTAACTTGCTAGCAAGCGCAGACCGTCTAGCAGCTACTTTCAGTTTTTTATTCAACTTTTGGTTGTACTTTCTTGGTCTAGGACCAAACATTCTACCACCACCTCTCATCGTACCACTCTTTACAGAACCCGCACGAGCTGTACCAGTACCCTTCTGTCTTTTAATCTTCTTGGTCGAAGCAGTGATTTCACCTTTTTCTTTTGCTTTGTGCGTACCTTGACGTTGAGCAGCTAAGTAAGCTTTTACCGCTAGGTAAACTGCATGTTCGTTTGGCTCGCCGCCGAAAAGATTATCAGGTAAGTCTACTGACCTTCCTGTTGAACCTCCACTTACATTTAATACTTCCAGTTTCATATCTGAAATATTTGATATTGTTAAATGGTTTTATTGTTTTACAGTTAAATTGTTGACAATCAACAATAAAGCAATGAAACAATTAAACAATCATTATTTTTCTAAAATTACGAATGATCCTTTGTGGCCAGGAATTGCTCCTTTTACCAAAACAAGGTTTTCGTCAGCGAAAATCTTAACAATTTCTAAGTTTTTCACTTTTACTCTATCTCCACCCATTCTACCTGCCATACGCATTCCTTTAAATACTTTTGCAGGATAAGATGCTGCACCAATAGAACCAGGGGCTCTTTGTCTGTTGTGCTGTCCGTGAGTAGCGTCGTTTACACCTTTAAAGTTGTAACGCTTAACTACCCCTTGGAAACCTTTACCTTTAGAAGTACCAATTGCACTAACAAAATCGCCTTCTTCAAAAACATCAGCAGCAGTGATAATATCACCCGCTTTTTTGTCAATATCAAAATCACGAAATTCTACTACCTTTCTTTTAGGAGCTGTGCCAGCTTTATCAAAGTGGCCTTGGAGTGCTTGTGTGGTATTTTTAGCTTTCTTCTCGCCGAAACCCAATTGTAACGAATCATATCCGTCAGTATCCTCTGTCTTTTTTTGTGTAACAACACAAGGACCTGCTTCAACAATTGTACAAGGAATATTCCGTCCAGCTTCATCGAAAACGCTGGTCATGCCAATTTTCTTACCGATGATTCCGTTCACGTTTATAAATTTTGAATCTTGTTTGTAGTGAAAATTATTTGCTGATTGGTTAGAAGTAATTCCTAACAATCTACAGATAATCAATGAGTTACAAACTCCACTAGGAACTCGCATTTAACTTTTACTAAAAAAAATATTTAGTAATGAAAATGCAAAACAAGATTGATTATTATCAGAATAAAAGTTAAATCTAGAAAGGAAAGGTGAAATGTAAAGGAAGGAAAATGTATTCCGACAAAACTGATTTTACTATCCACCAAAATCTCTTAGGTTAACTTCACTTGAATGTCAACACCACTCGGCAGTTCCAATTTTGACAGTGCGTCGACTGTCTTTTGGGTTGGAGTGTATATTTCTATTAAGCGTTTGTGAGTCCGCATCTGAAACTGCTCCCGAGATTTCTTGTTGACGTGAGGTGAACGCAACACAGTAAAAATCTTTTTGTCGGTTGGCAGCGGAATCGGACCAGTTACTACTGCGCCGCTGTTACGAACAGTTTTCACAATTTTTTCAGTTGACTTATCAACTAAGTTGTGATCGTAAGAGCGAAGCTTAATTCTAATCTTTTGATTCATAACCTTTTTAATATAAAGTTAAAAACTCGATGAAATCGAGCACTTATTTTCGGAGTGCAAAAGTACTACTAATTTATAGTTTTTACAACCCCTAAATTTATTTATTTTTAGGTTAGAATTAGGTTAGCCGTTTAAAATAAAACAGCTAACCCATTCCAATATTTTAATGCTATATTAAGCCCTTTGGCTTAGCATGTATTTCGTTATATTTATGCTGTAGTTAAGCCTTTAGCTTTAGCAATCACTTCCTCAGCGATTCCTCTTGGAGCTGCTGCATAGTGCGAAAATTCCATAGAAGAAGATGCTCTACCAGAAGTAATTGTACGTAAGTGAGTTACGTAACCGAACATTTCAGATAAAGGAACATCTGCTTTGATAATCGTAGCATTGTTCTTCATGTCTTGACCTTTAATCAATCCACGTCTTCTGTTCAAATCACCAATCACCCCACCTGTATATTCTTCAGGAGAAGTTACTTCTAACTTCATGATAGGTTCTAGTAAAACCGGCTTACATTGCTTAGCAGCTGATTTAAAACCTTCCTTCGCACATAATTCAAAGGCAATAGGCTTAGAATCCACTGCGTGCATTGATCCGTCATAAACCTTAACTCTCATAGCATCCATGCTGTATCCAGCTAAAATACCATTATCCATCATTGCACGGAAACCATCTTTGATAGGCTTGACGTAGTTCTTGTCAATAGATCCACCAACGATTTTCCATTCGAATTCTAATTTTTCCTTACCTGACTTAAATTCGTCACTTTCTAAGAATTCTTCAGAAGCAGGACCTAATTCAAATTCCATATCTGCAAATAAACCAGAACCACCTGACTGCTTCTTTAAACGCTCTCTGTGAGATACAGAATTAGTCAATGCTTCTCTATAGTTTACTTGTGGCTCGCCTTCGTTTACTTCAACTTTGAATTCACGCTTCAAACGGTCAACGATAATTTCAAGGTGTAATTCACCCATACCGCTAATGATTGTTTGATTTGTTTCTTCGTCGAACTTAGCGTGAAAAGTTGGATCTTCTTCTGTCAACTTTGCTAATGCCATACCCATCTTTTCCACATCCTTCTGCGTCTTAGGCTCAATAGCAATTCCAATCACAGGATCAGGGAAAGTCATACTTTCTAATACGATTTGATTGTCCAAATCACATAAAGTATCTCCTGTCTTAATGTCCTTAAAACCTACAGCCGCTGCAATATCACCAGCATGTACTGTATCAAGTGCTTCTCTATCGTTAGAGTGCATTTGGTAAATTCTAGAAATACGTTCTTTCTTACCAGAACGAGTGTTCATTACGTAAGAACCAGCATCCAATTTACCAGAATAAACACGGAAGAATGCTAAGCGACCTACGAATGGATCCGTTGCAATCTTAAATGCTAATGCTGCAAATGGTTCGTTATCATTAGGCTTTCTTAATAATGGCTCATCTGTTTTAGGATCTGTTCCTTCAACAGCTTCGATATCTAATGGAGAAGGCATAAATGCACAAACTGCATCTAATACCGCTTGAACTCCTTTATTTTTAAAGGCAGTACCACACATCATTGGAATCAAACTCATATCAATAACCGCTGCTCTTAGTGCACCACGAATATCTTCTGGTGTCAATGAATCAGGGTCATCAAAGTACTTTTCCATTAATGTCTCATCATACTCCGCTACTGCTTCTAATAAAAATTCTCTTTGCTCTGCAACTGTATCCACTAAATCTTCAGGAATTGGAATTTCTTTGTAAGTCATTCCTCTATCCTCCTCATTCCAAATAATTGCTTGGTTAGTAATTAAGTCAACTACCCCTCTAAAGTTATCCTCATTTCCGATAGGTACTTGCAAAGGAACAGGATTTCCACCCAACATCTCCTTAACTTGCTTAACAACTTCGAAGAAGTTAGCACCTTGACGGTCCATCTTATTAACAAATCCAATTCTAGGAACGCTATATCTCTCTGCTTGTCTCCAAACGGTTTCAGATTGTGGCTCAACTCCAGATACTGCACAGAATAAGAAAACCATACCATCCAATACTCTTAAAGAACGCTCAACCTCTACCGTGAAATCCACGTGACCTGGCGTATCAATAATATTAATTGGGTATTCTTGGTCTTTCCAAGTCCAACTGGTCTTAGTAGCAGCAGAAGTAATTGTAATACCTCTTTCCTGCTCTTGTTCCATCCAATCCATAGTGGCAGCACCATCGTGTACTTCACCAATTTTGTGACTAACACCTGTATAATAAAGAACTCGCTCGGTAGTAGTCGTCTTACCCGCATCAATGTGAGCAGCGATACCGATGTTCCTTGTATATGCTAAATCTTTTGCCATGACAACGTCCTTAAAGGAATTAAAAGAGTTAAAAAATGAGTTTAAAATCTGTTGATTAACGTTTGTTCAAGCCTTCTATGTAAATCTTTACGACAATAGTGTGTGTACTATTTGTATATCGCTAAAAAATCAACTTAGTTACCTCATTTCAAAATTGAACTTTAATTAAGTAGATATTTATCTAATCAAAAAGCACCTATTCTAAAGACGACTAACTCAATTTTCAGTAGTATCTTATACTTTAAAGTGTGCGAATGCTCGGTTTGATTCAGCCATTTTGTGCGTATCTTCTTTACGCTTCACAGCAGCACCTTCTCCTTTGCTAGCAGCCATTACTTCAGCAGCTAATTTTTCAGCCATTCCTTTACCACTACGCTTTCTAGAAAAGCCAACCATCCACTTCATACCAATAGAAACTTTTCTATTAGGTCTGATTTCTACAGGAATCTGGAAAGTAGCACCACCAATACGCTTACTCCTTACTTCTACTTGAGGCATGATATTATTCAAAGCCTTCTTCCAAACTGCATGCTCATCACCACCCATCTTTTCTTTTATAATATCCATAGCATCGTAGAATACAGCAAAAGCCGTACTCTTCTTACCAGAGAACATCATATTATTCACAAACTGAGTAACCAATGCATCTTTATATCTAGGGTCTGGAGTGATTACTCTTATTTTTGGTTTTCTTTTACGCATTTCCGTGAGAAATTTGAAAATGTAAAAAATTAAGTTTACACTTTATATATTAAGAAAATTAAATTCAAATACAATAAGACCTTCAATTTCTTGAAAGTCGAATTAGCCTAAATTATTTTTTAGGACGTTTAGCACCGTACTTAGAACGAGACTGCGTTCTATCTGCCACACCCGCTGTATCCAAGGCACCTCTAACGATAGTGTATCGTACACCCGGTAAATCCTTTACTCTACCACCTCTAATCAATACGATTGAGTGTTCTTGCAAGTTATGACCTTCTCCCGGAATGTAGGCAATCACCTCAATACCGTTCGTTAATCTAACTTTAGCTACTTTTCTAAGGGCAGAATTCGGCTTCTTAGGAGTAGTTGTATAAACACGAGTACAAACGCCTCTTTTTTGAGGGCAAGAGTCTAATGCACGAGATTTACTCGCTTCAACTATCTTCTTTCTTCCTTTTCTGACTAACTGGTTAATAGTAGGCATATGCTATGCTGTTGTTTTATATTAAAAAGAGGTACTTAAAAAAGTACGTATTTTCCTTTGTTTTAAAGGCTTTTAGGTCTATATTAGACCCACCTTTTCCAAAGCGAATGCAAAGGTACGATTATTTTAATGGTTTTCCAATATCAATATGCAAATTTTTAAAAGGTTTTTTTTATAGAAAAGATGTAATAAGTGTGCGGTTAGTTTTAAAAAAGAAAATTAGTAGAAATCATTATATCAAACAATAGAATTTGGGGCAATTTAAGTTGAACTACTAAGAAATATATTTGATAATCAACTAACAAATAATTTGATAGGCCATTTTAATCCATTTCTTTTATCAATAATTACAAACCAGCTATTCGAACTTCATACAAATTCCCACTATTATTTCTTTCTTTTTCGGAGCCTATAAAAAACACATTATCTGCTTTGAGCGTAATAGCTTCAACTTGTTCCTTAATATCTAAAGCTAGATTCGCTATTAGTGTTAACGTAGCATCTTCTTGGATTTGGATAATAGTTATAAAGCTTTCAAAGTTATCAAATACGAGCTGGTTGCCCAATAAAAGGATGACTTGTTTAGCTTCGTAATAATAAGCATCAGTTATCAAAGCAGGAACTTCAATAGAATCTTTTAATTCGAAAAAAGCAGTATTTATAGGGGCCGTGTATAAGTTAGTTTTATTATTTCCTCTATTTTTAGTAAACAGGTGATATTGTTCGTCTTTAACGAATAGTGCCTCACAATCAAAATTATGTGAATCAGAAGAGATAAAATCAAATTGATTAGGAAAACTGAAGGCTATTTCTCTCTTGAATAGATTAGTACTACCATCAAAATGCAGCAAACTTAGGTTCTGTCTGTTTCCGAAGTTATTACCAAAGTCACCTATGATTATTTCTTCGGTAGTCTTTGTGATAGCTTCCCAGTCAAAATTTAGAACACCAATTAGTTGAATCGGCTTAGTTTGGTTTAAATCCTCAGGGTTTACTTGGTGTAAAACTGCCCCTCCTCCCCCGTCGTTAATTATATATAATTGTTCTTCTACATAAAAAAAGCCTGAACATTCATTGATTGTACTATCAAGAGCACCAATTTTCTGTACTGATAATGTGAATTCCGCTGGAATAGGCAGTTTTCCTTCTTTTTTACAACTAGCTAATAGGAAGGAAAGGAACAATACATTAAAGCTTAAAATTTGAAATGCTTTTCTATCCATGATGTAGAGTATCTTAATTTAGAATCTTCAAAGTAATATTTTTATTTCCTTGCTTTAGGTTAAGAAAATAAATCCCCTCGATAGCCGAGGTCATTGGAATAACTGCAATATTATTTCCTACTTCAATGATAGAAAAACCACCCTGATTTAATTGCCGTCCAATTAAGTCTACCAATTCAAACTGAATAGCTTTATTACTTGGACTAGTAATATTTAATTGAATTTGAGTACTATTTAGTGTTAAAATAGTCGCACCGAAAATTGGTATATCCTTAGAATATATCGCTTTCAATTTGGTCGCTTTATCAAAACGAGCGCTAATAGGATTTTCATATCTTTTAGTCACTTTTCCAGCCTGTTCAACCTCCCAATAGTTAAAATGAGCAGCATCAATTTTATTAGCAGTAACTGTAACAGGAATAGTTTTAAAATAGGTTCCTTCAAACTCATTAGGAACCACTGCTAGTGAATTTAATTTAAAGGTGGTCAAATCGGGATAATTAGATTGCAGTTGAAGGTCATAAGTACCGCCTAGTTCAAAATAGTCATCAAAATATTGAGTAGAATAAGCAGCACGTTCTCTAATAAAAGCACGAATTTTATCTTGCTCCTTCGTTTCCCAATTAAGAAAAGTATTAGAAGGCCATCGTTCAAAATGGAGAGGCATTTCCATTTCAATTTTATTTATAAAAGTATTAAACTTGGGCAACATACTTTCTTTATCAAGCACTGTATTAAACAAATCTTGGTGCCGATTAAAAAAATAAATGCTAAAATCCTTATTTGCCAAAAAAGCATTGACGATATTGATAAAAACATTTTGCTCTCCAAAGGAGGTCATTTTATTCAACAAGGCATCTTCAGAAGCCAAGGTCCATTTATGTCTACCCAGTGCAATATCCATATCGAAGAGGAGGTACCTCCATTTGCCTTCGGGTGTTTTTGGTCGCCAATATTTAATATTGTTTTGAGGCCAAGCAGTACTCACATTCCCGATTTGCGCTATAAAATAGTCTGTCAAATTGTCGATATCGAAATAATTTTTGGCTACTTCGTATTTTAAAGGGTCGCTTAAATCTTCCTTCAACAAAAATTCATAATGCTTTATAAAATCAATTGAATCCCCAAACACTACTAACTTATTTACCTCTAACAAGTCAATATCGGCTGTTTGGTAATTAGAAAGAGTATAGTATTCGTCCATTTTCTCGCGCAGTCCCATCACCCCGTAATACTGTCCGTTGATATAAACCACAATCGGTTCATAACTATTTGCATCTAAATTTAAGCCCGCACGAACCAAGTAATCCTGCAAAAAACCATCTCGACAATGCCCTGCATTAAAATCTCCACTGGCATTTCTAACTACTAATCGTTTATACCGTGTAATCTCAGGTTGAACAGCAAAGAAAGGGTGCTCAAAAAAAGGTTGGTTATACTTATTTTTAGCTTTCAGGCGAAACGTTTTTTGTGGATTGGTACGAGATTCTCGCCCACCATGCATTTCTAAATCTGCATGTCCATAAAAAGTAGTATCGGTCGATGTATTAAAATATTGAAAATAGACTTCCGCATCATTATCTGTCCAAAAGTTAGCCCCCCAAAACGGCCAACTTTCATCAGCATCAGGCCCTTTTTCAAAGATTCCAGTTGTTTTATCAAAAAGCTTAGATTGGTTAGCAATTAAGCTTAAAACAGGCAAATCATGTGCTGTTTTAATAATAAAAGTTTCACATTTCAATTTAGAAGAGGGAAAGCCCTTTATAGTAGCTTGCGCACAGATAATAGTTGATTCTCTTAAATTCAGGGTGGTCTCGGCTAGGTTTGTTTTTATCGGGGCGGTTAAATCATTTTTGAAATAGATAAGCTCAGCCATTGAATTTTCGTGGGCTAATTCCAAGTTGATGGTATCGTGGTAAATCCCGCTTATAGCACTAAAGGTTGGCATTTCCAATGGAGCAATACCCCGTCCATCATTATCCATTTCAGGGCTAGGAGTAGCCGTTGTCCAAATAGCATCCACTTTTGCAAAACTGATATCTTCTTCCAATGGTGGCACATCTATCTGCTCCAAAAAATCTATAGTCGGATTAGTTAAAATAATCGGCTCTCCACCACTAGAAATTTTAAAATTACACTGCAAATAGTCTGCCTTCTTATCCTGACCATTCGCCAATATTAGAAGGTAGGACTTAGGAAGCAGCCTACAATTGGGAAACGCCCATTTTGTTGGGTTGTCCGAGTCATCACTTAAATAATAACCTGTTAAGTCAACCGCAAGATTTGATGTATTCACAATTTCTATCCAATCAGGAGAGAGGCCTTCTATTTGAAAACTATTTTCATTTTTAGAAACGATTTCAGATAAATGAATTTGAGCGTTTGCATAAAAATTACCAAACGTCAGACAAAAAATAAAAAAGGTTGTTTTAGAAAAATACATATTCGATTCGGGAATTTACATTAAGGTACATCTAAAAAAAATAGTACCCTGAGAAATTCTGTAAAAGCGTCGTTTCAATTCCAATTTTAATTTCTATTTATTTTATAGCATTCGAATTTTTGATGACTAGTCTTTTTTATTGTCATGTCTGCAAAATGAGGCTTAATGCTACAAACGAGGTACATTAAGAGCATATCTTAAAGACTACTTTTCCGAAACACTATTCTTTTCCAGACCGACCTACCTCTTCCCGTTCCCAAGCGGCACACTAATACTCAACCAAGGGCCTATTCCAGCTCCCCCAGTATTAGGTACATAAATACCACCATAATCAATAGATATACGTTTTCCTACAAAACGCCCGCCTAAAGAAAGCAATGCAATCGTTTCAAATCCTGTAGAGATAATATAATTCTCCGTAATAAAATATCCCCTTTTGCCTGTTCTCAGCATACCAGATATAGTAAAAGTAGGTCGCTCAGAAAATTCTCCATCAGCGAATCCATAGCCAACGCCTAGGTTCAAATTTTTGTTTCTGTCTCCTAACGTGATATTTCCAAAACCAAATCCAAATCCAGTATTATTGAACTCATCACCCAGCACAGTTCCGAATAATCCACCAACGCCTAAATTCACTTTATTTGATTCGATTGGGATACTAACGCGTGGTGTTACCCAGATAGGAGTAACGCCAAGCCCTCCAAAAAGAAAGAGTGGAACGGTACCAATCCCAAAAGAGAATCTATCCGAAACGCCTATATCAAAATTATTGACGAAAAGCCAGGCATTTTGGTAAAAAGCTTCTCCCTTTCTTAGATTATAACCACTATTTCCCATAAAATAGCGATAAGCCATCTTGTTTTCATCCCAAAGTAAGCCATTCGTTGATTCATTACTTACCAATCGTTCTTGCTGTTTAATCTGACTTTTTTGTAAGGTAATTGTTCCAATTGTTGCCGTTTTAAATTCAATAGTCCTTGCTGTTTCAGAAAGGATGTGTCCAACAAATTCATTATCATCCAGGGTAGTAATCTGCCAAATAGCCGTGGTATCAGAAAGTTGAGCAAAAATCGAATCCGTAGGAATAAAATTAAAGAAGAAAAGTACTAAGAGTGTTTTAATTAGATTTTTCATTTGAAAAGGTTTGTCGGTGATTAATATATTTATTTACGAATGTAATTCAAATTAGATTAAAATTTAAAATAAGTGAAAGTAATGGGCTAAATAATCAGTATACATGGGATTATTGGGAAACTATAATATTGCTTTTGGTGAGATTTTTGGATTAATAAAGAAAATTCCAATCTCATGGCAAAGAAAAAAAAGCGTTCCGCAAAACTAGTGACAAATAAAGTAGAAAAAGTAAACTTCTCTTTACCTTTAGTTTTAGCGTTATTAGCAACTGCCGTCGTATTCATCCCTTCTTTGCTGAATGATTTCGTGACATGGGATGATGATGTCAACATTCTCAAAAATCCTAACCTACAAGTATTTGATTGGCACAGTATCAAAGGTATTTTCACAGAAACAGTTATTGGTAACTATAATCCATTATCAATTTTAAGTTTGGCGATTGAGAAAGCTATTTTTGGTTTAAATGCGACGGTTATTCATATCAATAACCTACTGCTACATTTGATTTGTGTCTTTTTCGTTTACAAAATCAGTATCCAATTAAAGTTATCCCCGATAGCAGCCGGTGTCGTAGCGATTCTGTTTGGGATACATCCTATGCGAGTAGAATCGGTTGCCTGGGTGACTGAACGAAAAGATGTGCTATTTGGCGCATTCTATTTCAGTGCAATTCTTACTTATATCAAATACATTTTATCCAATAAACAGCATAAACGTTTTTTATGGTGGACGATAGGGTTATTTTTCTTGTCGCTATTATCTAAAATTCAAGCAGTCGCTTTACCTCTTTCATTTTTAGCCATTGACTATTATTTAAAAAGAGATTTAAATTTTAAATTAATCTTAGAAAAGGGCCTATTCTTTCTAATGTCTCTAGGAATAGGGCTATTGGGAATTTTTATGTTGTCGAAAGAAGGTTCTTTGGAACAAGCAACAGATTATACTTTTATAGAAAGATTATTAGTAGGCGGATATTCATATGTAGTCTATTTAGTCAAGTTTATTTTTCCTTACGAAATGTCTCCGCTCTATCCCTATCCTTCTGTTATTGGTGCTAGTTTCTATATGGGAGCAGCATTATTGTTACCTATTCTTGCAGGGTTATACTATGCCTTCAAAAAAGGGCATCATGTTATCGTTTTTGGCTTGACATTTTTTACTTTTAATATCATGTTTATGCTACAGGTCGTTGGTGCAGGTCAAGGATTTTTAGCGGACCGATTTACTTATGTGCCTTATTTTGGATTATTTTTCTTAGTTGGCTATTATTTGCAACAAATAAAATTGAATAAAACTTCCCTCTATAAAGGTATTAGCATGGGATTAGGAGTTTATCTATTAGTATTGGGCATAATGACTTGGCAACAAAATAAAATCTGGAAAAATGGGGAGACTTTGTGGACTCATGTTTTAAAATATTATAAAAACATTGATACACCTTATAGTAATCGTGCCCAATATTATCGAGACCAAGGCTTAACGAATAAAGCATTAGCAGATTATACGGAAGCCATAGCCGTTAAACCCAATAAAGGAAGTACCTATAATAGTAGAGGTAAAACGTATTTTGATTTGGGTGGTCCCAAAAATGACCACGCGTTAATCCAAAAAGCAATCGCAGATTATACCAAGGGAATTGAATTATCACCAGATTTAGGAGAATTATATTCCAATAGAGGCGCAGCTTTAGGCTATTTAGGCAAGCCCCAACAAGCCTTAGCAGATTTGAATAAAGCAATTGAGTTAGAGCCCGATAAGCAAGGTGGTTATTCCAACCGGTCTTTATTATATATGCAAAGTGGAAACTATGAATTAGCGATTAAAGACCACTCTGCTTATTTGTCTTTAAATCCATACGATGCTGAGGTTTGGTATGAAAGAGGCTTAGCCAAAGGCAGATTAGGACAACATCAGGCTGCGATTACAGATTATAACCAGGCACTTTCTTTAGACCGTCAACGGGGAGTATTTTTGATGCAACGAGCTTTAGCATATAAAAATATTGGTAATAAACCGCAAGCAATAGCAGACTTGAGACAGGCCCAACAGTTTGGAGCTAATGTGCCTGCTAGTTATTGGAGTGGGTTGCAGTAAAAGTTCAAGTTTCAAAATCAAGTTTAAAATAAAAAACCGCAAAAGTGAATAATCACTTTTGCGGTTTTTTATTGGTCCACAATTTAATAAGTTCCAAATGCTAATTAATTAACTCGTGGCACTTATCAGTTGTCTTTAAGATTAATTTTTACTTTTTACATTAAATTGAGGAACTGCTTGCTTTGGACCTTTAGGGCCAGCCTTTCTTTTATAACTAGACCAAGGCATTGATTTATGCAGGTTTTCACCAAAATAATTAATGAATAGTTCAAATTCTAATTCATTTCTATAACCAGGAATCGATTGAATAACATCTTGTTTTTCGTCGAGGAATACAATGGTTGGATAACTCAATCGACCATTCATTAATTTAGCAGGCAATTCGTGATAAGAGTTTTGTCCACCACGACGAACAAAACTATAGGTTTTATTTTTGTAAATAATATCATTGGGATGTTGCCCATCTAATTTTACTGGATAAAAATTTTCATTAAGGTACTTGGCGATATACTGATTGGTAAAAGTTTCCTTATCCATCTTCTTACAGTAATGACAGAATTCAGTAACAATATCCACAAAAATCTTTCTAGGTTCTATTTTAGATTTTTCCACCGCTTCTTCAAAACTCATCCACTCGACTTGTTGAGCAACTAACGTTTGATTAACACCAAGTGTCCAACAAAATAGGCAGCATAATAAAATATAATTTTTCATTTCCTTAGACAGTTTCAACGACACAAATTAATAAATCAAATTGTAGGTATTTAAAAAGAAAATGGGTGTATATCGTATTCGGCAATAATCCAATTTTTACTCCAAAAAAAAATTAATCAGCTATTACCTATACGAAGTAATAAAAAAAATAAAGAATATATGCTTTTTTCAAATGACTTTAATAAAAAATTAACGTAGAATACAGACAGACATTAAGATAATTAAGAACTATTGCTTTGTTCCGGCTAAAAAATTATTCAATCCTCCAAGGTGGATTTTTTCGATTATCGCCAGCATGGTAAAGTATAAGTTGGTTTCCGTCAGGGTCCTTTAACCGAGCTTCTCTCCAAAGCCAACTTTGGTCTTTTGGCAAATCAGTAAACTCAATTCCTTCCGCTATTAATTGCTCAACTACTTCATCCAACTTTTGGCATTCAAAATAAACATAAACCCCATCTCCTTGAGGTAGTTCTTCTACCAAGTGAACAGAAAAAGTAGCCGCCCCATCTAGGCATTCAAAACGAACATAATGAGGAAAAGCTTTAACAATCAATTTAAGTCCAAGTTTTTGATAAAAAGCAGTAGCAATTTCCACATTTTTAGAAGGAACAGTAACCTGGTTTAAGTTCATAGGTCTAAAATTTTCAACAGTCAAACATTACAAAAAATAAGTCATTTCACAAATACATTTATTTGACAATCAATTAATTAAGTTACAAAAAAAATAAAAATAGTCTAAATTAATTATACAAAAAAATAATTTACTGACAAAGAATTACTCAATTACAGCCTGTAATTTTACGTTTTAAGAAATATACCACTTAGTATAAATTTCTAAACGCGTTCTAAAAATTTGATTCTCTCTATTTAGTGATAGGATGTTGAGTATAAATAATATACTCATCTCCTATTACTTTTCTTTCGTTCATTATTCCTTACGGCAAAGAACTTATCTCTACTAATTTCAATTTCCAAAGGCTAGATACTTTGTAACCTAAATTTCTACTCAATATATTAACTAACTTAGGGTACAAAGTACTAAATCCAAGATTGATAAAATTACACTTAAAATTATTCGAAAAGATTTTGTTTACCAGACCATCTGCCATTCATCTTCCACCTTCTACTGAATAATAAGTGCAGTATGCTAATTAGTTTATTTTCTTTCTTTTAGCTTCAATAAAAAGAGCTAAAACAAAGTCTATTTCCTATCTACTTTTTTCAAATTATATAAAATAAATACTTACAAAATATTCACAATCAAAACTTTATCATATATTTTTTTGCCTAAAAAAAGCAAAACTATATAATCAACCTTGTATATTCTTAAAGAAATTACTATTATTGTTGAAGAAGAAGAAGCGTAGTCAAAAAAAGATATAATTAAGAAAAAATTATTCCGTCATTAAAACGGATTTAATATAAGATTTATGTTCATGGGATTATAATTTGTTGTTTCGAGTCGTCCGCTAAGGACGACTTTTTTTTTGCACCAAATGCTAAACTAATTAACTATAATTTACAGGGTACTCGTAGGTGAGCACCAACAAAAAAGGCAGTCCCGAATTTAACGAAACTGCCTTTTTATGGAATATAAAAATAGACTAATCCTTATAGCAATTTTAATAATTCTGTTTCAATAGCAGCTGCCCCTCTTAGTCCAATAGCTGCAATTTTACCTTCTCTATCAATCATAAAGGTTCTAGGAATCCCAGAAACGCCATAAGTTTGAGCGGGTGCAGAGCTCCACTTTTTAAGGTCACTTACATGTCCTTTCCAAGTTAAGCCATCTTGTTGAATAGCTTGCTTCCAACGGTCTTTAGACCGCTTCATTTGTTGTTCGATTTCTTCCGCAGAGCCAAATCTACTCTTAGTTCTATCATCTAGTCCATCCAAAGAAACACTAAATACTTCAAATCCTTTACTTTTATATTTATTGTAAACGTTCACTACATTAGGGTTTTCTCTTCGACAAGGGCCACACCAACTAGCCCAAAAATCTAATAAAACCACTTTACCTTTATAATCAGATAAAGCGAAGTTTTTACCCTCTGGACTAGGCAAATCAATATCTGGAGCAACTTTTCCTACAGCAATACGCTGTAAAGACATTTGCTTTTCAATTTGTCCAATGAACCCGCTATAAGCACTTAAATCACTAGGTTTAGCATTGTTTGCTTTCAATTTATCATAAACCGTTTTATGAATGTCCAATGTTTCTTCTGTTGCACTTCTAAAATGAGTCATTGCCAAAGCCAAGCCTACAAAAGGGTTACTAGAATTTTTTGCGATATCTGTAAGTTGGGCTTCACTGAGTGATTTAGTATACATACCATTCATGGCATCCGTTAATTCCTTGGACGACTTAGAACCAGTAATTGGTAATCTATATTTATCCAAGTCATCCAATGCCCCACTAATCGTCACATTGCTCTCAGAGCCATCGAAAACTAATCCTAATCTTCTTGCACCAACTCTCAATCTATAGCGACCAGGTTTAACACCATCTGGAATGACCATACTATAATTACCACTAGCATCAATATCTGCCTTACTAATAACTCTAGTTGCAGCAAAGCTTTCAAGGTCTAAATACGCCTTTAAATTTTCAGCCCCTGCGAGTGTACCACTGATAGATAATCCATCACTTGCGGCAGCAGAAGAGGCTGTAGCGCCACTAGCACTGCTACTATTACCATTACTACAACTAAATTGAATACCCATTAGGGCAATAAGGAGGAGAGAAAGGAATCCATTTTTCATGTTCTTACAAGGATTTAGATTTTAGTAAATTGGTTGTATCAACTTTAAAAGTTAGTTAATAGTTATTATGTTTCTTACGTTAAATATATTAGAATCGTTTTAGAATTTTTCAATAAAAGGGGTATTTACTGCTAAAAACAACAATAATCTAGTTTTAGTTGACAAATATAATAAAGATTAGAGTTTTTTTGTAAAGATTTTTAGGCCATTTAATTACAGTTGTCGGCTTCGTTTCTCCATTGTAATGCTAACAAAAATCAATTAGGCTCTTTTCAATATCGCTCGTTGCATCACATTGATAGGGAAAGCTTTCACAGGTGGAATGGTATCACCACTCACGACTTCATTACCCGTTACACTAATAGGTTCCATTTTTCCAGCTACTATTTCAAAAATTAGTTCATCTCCTATCATCTGTTCACTCGTCAATAATAAGGTTCCCATTACTTCAAAACGGCTAAAAAACTTATCTTTTATAAAATAGGCTTCCAGCTGAATAGAATTTTTTTCATCAATAGCATATCTTCCTTTCTCTGCGTCTAAAACAACCAACTCATAAGGTCGTTTCCCTGCTACCTTATCCTCACCATAAATAATAGTCCAAGTAAATCGATGGGTGCTATCTGTCGGTAGAATATGTAATTCCATAGGGACCGTTTGCGCCAATCCTTTAGCGGTATGGATTTCTAAATCCCCTTTCCAGATGCCTTTCCAAGCTTGTGGGAAGGCCAATGTATCTTGAGCCAGTAAGTTCGTAAAACAAAAGAAAATTATGCCTAAAAAAATTAAAAGTCGATTCATTATTAATCATGATTTTATAATAGACTCATATATTTAAAAAAGAATAAAAATATGAGTTTAACAAAAAAGGTTATCAGCTTGTCAACTGATAACCTTTTTATATTAGGAGTTATGAGATAGTTACGTTTTATACTGTCCAGACTTGACCGCTTCATCCTGTACCCCACGCATCTGCACAGGTTTTCTGCTTTTTCGCATTTTCATATTTAAAAATTCTACTGCTAAAGAAAAAGCAATAGCAAAATATAAATATCCTTTTGGTACTGCACCTATTTCAGACCCAGCAAAGGAGAAATGTGCTAAATGTGCACCCTCTACAATTAACATAAAACCTATTAAGATTAAAAATGCCATGCCCAACATTTGTATAGATGGATGTTCATTCACAAAGCGCCCTACTGGTGTAGCAAATACCATCATAATCAATACAGAAAAGACGACTGCTATAATCATAATGATTAAAGCACCTTCAACGCCGTTTGTCATCCCAACCGCCGTCAAAATAGAATCGAAAGAAAAGACAATATTAATTAAGGTGATTTGTACAATTACACTAGAGAGTGTAACGGCTGCTTTTTTGCCAGTGCTCATTTCGTCTGCTTCTTCTCCTTCCAATTTATGGTGAATCTCGGATGTACTTTTATATAATAAAAACAATCCTCCAATAATCAAAATGATACTTTGTCCAGAGAAACCACCATGCATGAGGCTATTGTCTATTTTAATCCAAGGTTCAGACATACTAATCAGCCAAGAGATACCAAATAACAGGGCAATTCTTAAAGCCATTGCCAAAATCAATCCTATATTCGTTGCCTTTCCTTGTTCTTCTTTAGGTAATTTACCCGCTGCAATCGCAATAAAAATAATATTATCAATTCCTAGAACAATTTCTAAAAAAGTTAAGGTCAATAAGCTTAGCCAAACTTCAGGGCTAGCAAAATTGGGCATATCAAAAAGTAATAATAAATCCATAATATAGATAAATTGAAAATGTAAAATCACAAACTTGCCTAGCTGTGTGAACCGTCAAATCTAAAATTTAAAAGTAATAGGCAAGCCGTGGCTTCCTTATTAAAGAATAATTTTATTTCTAATTTCGTAGTTAAAAATAAAAACGCAATTTTAACGCTTTTTTTTCAAAATGAATAGCGTTTTTTCCAAAATGAGTAGTAAGAGAAAAAAGGTTAACAACAAAGGCGTAATTGAAATAATATTCAACTACGCCTTTGTCTAGGTTAAGTGCCTAATTTTTGTCTAAGCTACAGCCATCATTGGCTTCTCTTCTTTGACAAATCTTTCTCCTATTTTACAATCTCCATTATACTGCGCCCCTTCTTCAACTTGTAACGTAGCAGCTAGAATTGTACCATCTATCTTGGCAGTACTATGTAAATGTAAAACACCTTGTACTATAATAGTTCCTTTGATATGACCTTTAATAGTCGCAGAATGGGTGTGAATAGTTCCTTCTATCCAACCCGTAGGTCCTACTAACAAGCGTTTTTTGCAATGTACTTCACCATTTATGGTGCCATTAATTTGAGCATCTTCACTACTCGTGAATTTTCCTTCAATCAGTGTACCTTTAGCAATCATACAAGTAGACCCCGCAGAAGTCAAGGTTACATTAGGAATAGAAGAAGCAACTTCAGTTTTGTTTGTTTTGAACATGTTTATTTATTTGACTTGTTTACAAAAAAAATCAGGCACTTTCAGTTTTCATAGCGTTCTCTACCATACCGAAAGTAGTCCAATTTAAAGTTGGTTTGTTGCCTTTAAAAATCTCTATAAAGTGAAATCCAATAAAATATCAATTGATAGAATCAACTAATAATAATTCATGCTTTCACCCTTTAAAACTTAGGTTTAGAAAATATCGGATTATAATTATAATTTTGCGTTGCGAGGGTTGTAACTCAGTGGAAATATTTGAAGGGAAAACAAATGAAACCACTGAAGACATTTGCGTTTGTCCAAAATAAAATTTAAGACAAGCAGATTTTACATTAAATATATACGAAATATATCAATAATCGTTACATGAATATCAATATTTTAGCAATAGAATCTTCTTGCGATGACACATCTGCCAGTATTATACAAAATGGACAAATTTTGAGTAACTGTGTAGCCAATCAGGAGGCCCATAAACTATATGGAGGAGTAGTACCAGAGGTAGCTTCAAGGGCACATCAGGCAAATATTATTCCAGTGGTGGATATGGCGATAAAAAAAGCTGGGATTGATAAAAAAGATTTATCAGCGGTCGCTTTCACAAGAGGACCAGGATTAATGGGATCGTTAATTGTGGGTGTTTCTTTTGCCAAAGCTTTTGCTATGAGTTTAAAGATACCAATGGTGGAAGTAAATCATATGATGGCGCATGTATTAGCACATTTTGCGGAAGCACCAAAACCAACCTTTCCATTTTTATGTTTGACCGTTTCAGGGGGGCACACACAGATAGTTATGGTGAAAGATTATTTAGAAATGGAAGTATTAGGCAATACAATTGACGATGCAGCAGGAGAAGCATTTGACAAAACAGGAAAATTACTAGGATTAGATTATCCTGCAGGGCCTTTAGTGGATAAATATGCTAAATTAGGGCAACCTATCTTCCCTTTTACAGAACCTAAAGTTGACGGCTTAGATTTCAGTTTCAGTGGTTTAAAAACATCGATTCTTTATTTTTTGAAAAAACAAATAAAAACGAACCCTAATTTTATCCAAGAAAATCTGAACGACATTTGTGCCTCCGTGCAAACTAGGATTGTATCTATTTTAATGAATAAATTAAAGAAGGCCGTCAAACAAACAGGTATTACGGAAGTAGCTATTGCAGGAGGTGTTTCGGCTAATTCAGGTTTGCGAAACGCAATTGTAGTAACAGGAAAAGAACTCGGTTGGAATACTTATATTCCAAGATTTGAATATTGTACAGACAATGCTGCAATGATTGCAGTAACGGGTCATTATAAATACCTAAAAGGAGAATTTGTTGGGCAGGATGTAGTACCTATGGCACGAATGAAGTTATAAAAAAAATAGGCTATTAGTTGAAGTTTATCAGCCTAGCGGCGGACAGGTTTTGGGTGTTCACTTCGATTAATAATTCAAAATTAAAAATCCGTTGTCCTTAAAATATCCGTTGTATTAAAATTTTTCTTTACAACGGGTACTTTAAGGGCAACGGATTTTTCTTTATTTAATAATTTAGGTCTTTATAACTTCTAGCTTTTCTTAAAAATCTATAATTGTGAAGATTGTATGAGTGTAAGCCTATAACTCACAATCATACAATCTTTCAATCTCCTATTATTCTTTTAAAATAATAATTTTCTTAGTCAAGACGCTTTTCGGAGTCCGCATAGACACCCAATAAGCACCACTCGGTAAATTAGTTGAAGAAATCTGGTATTGATATAGCCCTTTATCCATCTCTTTTTGGTCTACAAAAACGTGAACTATTTTCCCCGTTAAATCATGCAAGCCTATCCAAACCGCAGTAGGCGTTCCAACTTCATAATCAATAATAGCCGAACTACTAAAAGGATTAGGTCTAACCAGTAGTTGGTTTTGATTAGCTAGTACATCATTATCGGCAATATCAACCGTCCGCTGGTTAGCAGGTGTTTCTAATAAACTATTATCAGAGCTACAATCATCAATAGCGGCAATAAAATCAGCCCCAGCTTCTGCATGAAAACCAGGTAATAGCGTAATAGAGGTCCCTGCTGTATATCTAACTTTTGCAGCGTTGTTTATTACACCTGAAGAAGTAACCATATTAGCCGCTACATAGTTGCCATCAGCTACTCCATTTTCGTTTTTAGTAATATTGTCAGCATCACAAATCAAAGCTTCGCTTATAGCTATGAAAACGGTATCCGAAGTACAAAGTAATAATGTGTCACAAACTTCGTATACAATGGTATCTTGCCCTGAGTAATCCAAATTAGGGGTATAAACCAGACTATCTCCGTTCACCACCCCTGCAATCCCATGAAATGCGCCTGATAGAATATAAGTTTCTAGAGTATCCCCTACTCCATTCGGGTCATAGTCATTCGCTTGTACATCAATCGAAACATTCAAGGAATTTTTATTGATAGTCAAATAATCTGGCATGGTAACAGGAGAAACATTATTCACCGACACTGTAATAAAAACCGTATCAATAGCACACAAATTACTAGTATCACAAACTTGGTATACTATAGTGTCCAGGCCAACAAAATTTGCAGTTGGTGTGTATCGAATGCTATCCTCATCAATGACCACAGTAGACCCATTAGTAGCTGGGTTCACTATAATAGTAACTAAGGTATCCCCTACACCATTCGGGTCAGAATCATTGGATTGAACGTTAATATAATTATTAATCGAATTTTCTAAAATATTCAAATAATCAGCTTGAGTGATTGGCGCTTCATTCACATCTAAAACCGTAATAAAAACGGTATCAGCAGCACAAATACTAGCCGTATCACAGACTTGATAAACAATCGTATCTAAACCAACGAAATCCATATTAGGGTCATAACTAATGGAATCATCGTTAATGACAGCCGCCGTACCACTAGCAGGCCCTATTAAAATACTAGTAATTAAAGAATCCCCTATACCATTTGGATCACTATCATTCAATTGCACATTAACAAAATGGTTTGTTGTATTCTTATCTATTTGTATATAATCTGCCATTGCAACAGGGCCCTCATTAAAATCATAAATGGTAATAAAGACTGTATCTGAGGCACAAATATTAGCGGTATCACAAACTTGATAAATGATGGTATCCGCACCTATAAAATTCATCGTAGGTTCATAACTAATAGAATCGTCATCAATTACAGAAGCTACACCATTATTAGGTCCCTCTAAAATAGCAGTGACCAAAGAATCTCCAACCCCATTTGGGTCACTATCATTCAATTGTACATTAACAAAATTGCTAGTAGAATTTTTAGCAACCATTAAATTATCAGACATGGTTGTGGGGCCTTCGTTAATATCATTTATAGTAATAAAAATTGTATCAGAAGCACACAAATTACTTGTATCACAAATTTGATAGACAATCGTGTCCATACCAAAATATGCAGTTATTGGCGTGTAATCAATACTATCATTATCCACCACATTTGCTGTACCATTTAGCGGCCCTTGTAAAATAGTGGTTACTAAGACGTCTCCCGGTCCATCTGGGTCAGAATCATTCGCTTGTACATCAATAAAGTGATTGGTTACGTTTTTATCAATTGCAATAAAATCAGATACTGCCACAGGTGCTTGATTGACAGATAGTACCGTAAGAAATATCGTATCTATTTCACATAAATTACCCGTATCACAAACTTGATAAAGAATCGTATCTAAACCAAAATAATTGGATGTAGGCGTATAATCAATATTATCTCCATTGAGACTAGCTGAACCATTAGTTGGCTGCTGAACAATACTTGTTGTCAAGAAATCGGCAGGTTCATCAGGGTCACTATCATTAGCTTGTACATCAATAGTGTTATTTGTAGAATTCTCATCAACCGTCGCAAAATCAGACATAGTTATTGGACTTGAATTCGACTGAATGACAAAAATAAATAAGGTATCTGATTCACAAGCATTGTTTTCGTCACAAACTTGATAGACAACAGTATCTCTACCTAAGAAATTAGTATTTGGGATATAACTGATACTATCATCATCCACAACGGCTGCTGTACCATTAGTTCCAGCAATTAAAATCGTTGTCGTCAAGGTATCTAAAGGTCCATCTGCATCTAGGTCATTTGCCTGAACATCTGCATATGCAATTCCACTATTCATTGAGGTTATTAAAGTATCCGCTGACGTTTCAACTGTATGGTTAATAAGAGATTGGTTAATGATTACTGGAGTTTCTACTTGCGTATCAAAATCATATTCTGTATTTCTAATATTACCATAATTAGGTAAAGCATAATTAGTATTAGAAATCCCAATATCATCCAAAATCCAGCCAAATCTAGCAGTATTCACATCCGTCAACAACCTAAATCGAACAATTGCTACTTCCCCTGCAAAATCAGATAAATCGGCTTTTGAGGTAATATATCCATTATCATTAGGTTGAATTTCTGTGGAATATCGGCTGAAGGCATAATGGCCAAATTGGGTATAATTATTATAGCCATTCTGCGTAAATTTATCTTCCAGATTAATCCAATTTTCACCACCATCAATAGATATATCTACTAAACCAAAGTCATAACGGTCTTCTAAATCGAAAAAATGGTTAAAAGACAATTCACTAGAATCTGTCAAGGCCAAAGCATCATTTAATACTAAATGTGTTTCAGAAGTAATATTAGCATTCGTGATAAACCAACCATTAGAAGGACTATAATGATATTGGCTTTGCAAATTCCATACATGCGACCCTGAGATTTGCACTTGTTTCCAATTGTCACCACCACTCTCCAAATCATCCAGAAAATCTCCATCAAAATCTATAGTATCATTAATCGTAACCTTAAGTTCTAACAATTTAGTCCCCCCAACAGGCAAGTCAAAAGCTGGCCAAGTAACCACATTACCATTTAGTGTTCCACCATGAGAGGCAGAATAGAAAGTTGTATTATCAGGCAAAGTATCCGTCACAATAATATTAGGGGCAATCGCTCCCAAATGATTGACAGCTTCTAAATTAAAAGTTAATCGCTCCCCTAAATACGCAGTCTCTTTATCTACAGTATGCAATAATTGAATGGTACATTCTGGAGGCATATCATACCCTTCCGAACCATCTTCTCTACTATTAGAACTTCCTTGGTCTGCGCTGTACCCAAGTCCTCTTCGAGCAAAGGCTTCCCAGATAATACATCTATTTACACCTCCATAAATAGCCAAATCTGCTGCAAGAATAGCATCTCTAGCATCCACAAAACCAGGAGAGCAAGGTTGAATTTTTAGTCCTTCCATCACTAAGCGTAGAGCAATGTTATTTCCGCCTGTTCCATTATATATATCTGCATCCCAGCCATATTCGTCAATTAAACCCCAGGTCATATCCCAGAGCATGGTTGCCCATACAGCACCAACTCCATGTGGTCGAGTAATACCTGGATCATCAATTGATGTATAAGTCATTGGATTGCTACCTGGCCCTACCATAGCCGTAGTATAAGGATAAGGTCTTAATCCAGCACCATTTTCATCTTGATTGAACATAAAAGTACCAATCGTTCGAGAAGTAGTTGCTATATCTGTGGGTTTCATAGTCAGCACTAAACCAAAATAATCAGACCACCCTTCTCCCATCTGTTCTACATTGCCTAAACAAGCAACTGCATTTGGTCCACCTGTCAATCGGTTAGAAATTCCGTGTCCATATTCGTGTAAAATAATAGCATTATCAAAATCTCCATCTTTCCCTCCGCAAATGTACATTTGCATACGAGGATTGGCACCATCGCCAGGAGTAGACATATTAGCATTACAAGTCCCCGAAGCATCTTGTGCTTCCGCAGTCACTCCATCACTTTGTCGTCCTGCTCCCGAATAATTTTCTTCTTGAAAATTACCCGAAGCTTCATCAAATCCATAATTATAGAAAACATCGTGAGCGACATTATTCATATAAAAAAGATTAGTAACAGCCGCTTTGGTGTAATCGGTAGGTGTTCCATTAGGGTCAAATGGATAATCGAATACCAAATCAGGGCCTCCAAAAGCTCTAGCAGCATTAAACCCTGTTGGGTCATTTGTATTATCTCGGTCAGAATAGGCATCTACATTATTACCAAGCGTGTATTGGTAATCAATGCCAAACATTCTGTGCCAACCATTGGGAGAAGCCGCTGGATTTTCCCAAGGATTTGCCACCATACTTCTACTGCCAAAATTGGGGCTTTCTATATTATAAGGTAGGACATTATAGACACTATCTACATTTGTCATAGACCGTTTTACAACCTTATCTACAGTTGCTTCTGCCTGATGCTCGCTACAAGTAGGTGCATGATTGTGTTCATGCTCAAAACTACAAGTAACCGTTAAGTTTTTCTCAAACAAAACAGCTCCATCACTTGCACTTACAATAAAATTCTTATAGGCTGCTCCTCCGACTTCATCAATAAATAAATTCCAAGCTAACTGTACTTCTTCCGCCTCATCAACAAAGTAGACCAATTTCATGGGTATTACTCGATTAGAGATACCGGGTGCATTGATGGTCGTACTTTTTTGTGGCTCAGCTTCATTCGTTTCCAAAATCTGTACTTCTGTTTGGCTCAATGGATAATTTTGGTCTAAAGCTAAACGAGCTACGGCTTCTAAAGCTTGTACTTGAAAAGTGCTACGAATATCTCGTTTTTCCAATTGAGGTAAAAATCGGAGATTAGACGAAACAACAGTTCCCTCTTTTAGATGGACGGCACCACTAGTGCCATAGATGCCAACATTATTAATGGATTGTTGATAATAGATGTGCCGAATACCACCAGAAACATAATCATCTGAAATAATAGGTTCGGAATAATCAGAAGGAGAATAGTTTTTTTCTTGTGCTAGTTGGTTAATTTCCTCGGTGGCAGTTTTCAAAGCAGAATCCTGGCCAAAGGCAATTTGCCCTAGCAAAAGTAGCATAGGGATAAAAATGTGGTGTAAGTTCGTTTGCATACGAATCGGTTTTGGCAGACAAAAAGGTACTCAAAGCAATCTCTCAAAAATCATACTAGATAGTCTGGATGTGTTTGTGTAATTTTTGGAAAAAGTAGCATGGGAAAAGATTGAATAAACTTTTTCTAATCAAAAAATGCGTTATTAAAACTCATTTTTGCTTGTATGCGTGTAAAAACTTTATTTGTTGTGGGCAAGTTACGTTGTTTTGACGAAAAAAAAACCAATCGTCACCAGGACTTCAATTAAAGTTCTCTTAAAAGATTAAAAGAGAAGGTTAATTATAAATATTTGAAAATTAAATACTTAGTTCAATTTTCAATTATCCTTTCTTTAAAAACGTAGTACCCATAAAACTAACTTTCTAAAAAGTTATTGGTTGTGTAAGAATTTTGTTAAAGATCAGCATAATAACTCCGTAAACAAAATATTATTACGAAAAAAATACAACTATCCTGCCATCTGCAAGGAATTAGCCAAATGCAAAAGCTATAGCTCCAACTATAAAACAGTAAATAGCAAACCAACTTAATTTACTTTGTTTAACTAACTGAATCATCCAGAGACAGGCAACTAAACCAGTAAAAAAAGCGGCTACAAACCCTGCCAATAAAGGTAAAGCCAGTTCTTCGGACATTTGAAATTTACCGTCTAAAATATCTTTTGCCATCTTTCCGATAATTAAAGGGACAACCATTAAGAAAGAGAATCGTGCTGCTCGTTCTCTATCAATGCCCAACAAAACAGAAGTCGAGATGGTTGCTCCTGATCGAGAAATACCAGGTAAAATAGCAATCGCTTGAGCCAAACCAATTAAAACAGCATTTCCAAAACTGACATCTTTCGTCGTGTTTTTAGCCCTATCCGCTAAAAATAATAATCCTCCAGTTATAAACAACATTGCGCCAACTAGCTTTAATTGTCCTTCAAATAAAGCTTCCAAAGCATCATCATAAAAGAAGCCAATAAATGCTGCAGGAACCATAGAGATTAAAACTTTTACTGCAAATTGCCATTGCTCATTCCAAGTTGGTTGAAACAAACCTGTAATAATTTCCCCAATATCCTTTCTAAACACCCACATCGTACTCAATGCGGTCGCCGCATGCAAAACAACACTTAATAATTGTTCATTCTCCTTAAGGCTTTCTGTTCCTAAAAGGGCTTGGCCAATTTCAATATGTCCACTGCTACTCACAGGTAAAAACTCGGTAAGACCTTGGATAATGCCTAAAATTATTGCATCTAAAATACTCATGATACTTGATTTAAAGGAAATCATATATACCAACGAATCTATCGGCTACCCTGGTCAGCCGGATTTATTCGTCAGCACTCAAAACAAAAGTGACATCTTTCCTTTTTGGAAAAATGTCACTTAATATTTTTTAACTTAAAAGAATTAAGTCATTGTTATCAATTATTGGTAAAGTAATGACTACTTTTTAAAGATAGCATAAACTTCGACTACCAAACCTACTAGCATCACAAAGGGTGCCAAAACGGTTCGTCGGAAGCTGTAAATGATATCTTCATCCCAAACATCTGGACTAGGCATAGCCCCACCACTCATTAATAACATACCAAGAGCGATCAATCCAAAACCAGCTCCCATTAAAATATAGTTTTGTTTACCAAATATCAATTCTTCCTTTGGTAAGGAGGCCACTACATTTTTTTTACGAGACCTAGTAGGTTGAATTCTTTTTTTAGTTGCAGTTGCCGTAGAGGACGCACTCTTATTTCCAACTACTTTTTTCTTTGGGGATATTTTTTTCTTTGCTTTACTCATTTTTATTACAGGTTGAAAGGTTAGATTTTTTGGAGAAACAACTAAAATGGTCTAACCGCTATTTCAAAAATTTTATAGTTATCTTTTTCTATAGACTAGTACAAATCATCTAGGCGCATTTTTAAGTATTTATTAATGACGAACCAAGTACTCGCTCCACTTATCAAAATGCCCAGCAACAAAAGTCCCCCAAATAATAATAAAGAGTTGGAAAGATTTTGCAATGCTTGCAATTCAACAATTTCTCTTTGAGCAAGCAAAAGTACTAAAACTAAAGCTGCAATCGCCAATAAAGCACTTAATATGCCGTGCCAAACACTTTTTCGAATATATGGCCGACTAATAAATCCCCAAGACGCGCCTACTAATTCCATATTTTTTATCAAAAACCGATTGGCGTAAAGTGCCAAACGAATGGTATTATGGATAAGCGTAACTGCAACAATTAAAAATAGGCCACTAAACCCTAAAGCAAACCATCCTAATTTTTTAACATTTTTAGCTATCACATTGACTAGGCTTTCCTGATAATATACATCGTTTACGTAATCCTTGGTCTTAAAGTTTTTCTTAATCTGACTTAATAAATCAGATTTCATAAATTTTGCCTTCACATTAAAAGTGACCACGTCATATAGAGGATTGGGTAAGTCCAAAGCCATAAATTCTTCTCCAAAGTCTTTTTGTAGGGATTTGATGGCATCTTCTTTAGAGGTATAGGTAATGGATTCTTTTTTGGTGTACTCAACCATTTTCAAATCGTTCAGCAGGGTGTTAATAGATAAAGAATCAGTCCCTGGCTCAATCTCTACCAATACATTTACCCTTTCCTTAAACACATCAATAAGTTGCTGTGTTTGCAGTAAAACTAAACCAAAAAAGCCCAATAGAAATAAAACCAAAGCCATACTGACAATGGAATAAAAATAATTGGGTTTCGCTCGTTTTGAAGGTGGTTTACCTAATAAATCCGACATAGATTTTAAAAAAGAAAATGACTATTTTATTTTTTCTAAAAAAAGTCCATTAATAATCCCCAAAATTAACATTTTTTCAAGCATATCTGGGTTAATGAAAAGTTATTGACTTTTTTATGTAAAAATAGCATTGAAAAGGTGTATAAAAAAAGGTTATTTTTGGGTCATCATAAGTGCTTGAACACAAATAACTTAAGAATTTATGACGGTCTCTTTTTCTGTTCCACGTCGTTGAAAATACTCGCCATAGCAAGCTAT
>CALJVJ010000320.1 GCA_937974625.1 uncultured Saprospiraceae bacterium | reverse complement strand
TTGAAATCCTTAAAAAACCGATAACATGAGTGAGTACCAATTAATAGGCCCATTTTCACAGTTACTGCCGATGACAAATCTGCCCTTAAAAGGTGCTTTGTCAGATGACAACCTAATGGTCCTACATAATGCTGGAATCCTTATAAAAGGGCAAAAGGTTTTACAAATTGACAATTTTGAAAAATTATATAAATCATCTCAATCGCTCCAACCAGCACTAACCAAATTAAACCGTCCAATGGTAGGTTTGCCTGGATTCATTGACACACATACGCATATTTGTTTTGGAGGCTCTAGGGCCAAAGATTATGCCATGCGTAATGCAGGAAAATCCTACTTAGAGATAGCCAATGCTGGTGGAGGGATTTGGGATACCGTTACGCATACTAGAAACGAATCAAAAGATTTTTTAACAAAGGGAATTATTAAAAGAGCCAAAAGGCATTTAGCAAATGGGGTCACCACAATTGAAGTAAAAAGTGGCTATGGGCTTTCCGTAAAAGAAGAGTTAAAAATGCTTCGAGCCATTCAATTGGCTAATCAAGATTGTGCTGCTGATTTAATACCTACTTGTTTGGCGGCACACATTTTTCCCAAAGATTATGATGGTGATATACCTGCTTATTTGAATGAAATCAGTGATAAATTATTTCCTATTTTAAAAAAAGAGCAGCTAAGCAATAGAATCGATGCTTTTATTGAAGAAGAAGCCTTCTCCCCTGCTTTGATAAACCCTTATTTAGCAAAAGCTAAAAAAATGGGCTTTGATATTATGATTCATGCCGACCAGTTTCATCCAAGTGGAAGTAAGGTCGCGGTCCAATACAAAGCAATCAGTGCCGACCATTTAGAAGCCAGTAGGTCTAAAGAAATTAATTTACTAGCAAATAGCGAGGTGATTCCAGTAGCTTTACCCGGTGCTTCTATAGGTTTGGGTTGTCCTTTTACGCCTGCCCGGAGATTATTAGACGCTGGCACTTCATTGGCAATAGCGAGTGATTGGAATCCTGGGTCTGCGCCAATGGGTGATTTATTGATCCAAGCTGCTATTCTAGGGACTTTTGAAAAGTTGAGTAATACAGAGGTTTTGTCGGGAATAACTTTTCGGGCTGCAGCGGCTTTGAATTTAAAAGATAGAGGAAGATTACAGAAGGGCTTTTTAGCAGATATAGTCGCCTTTCCAACTGATGATTATAGAGAAATTTTGTATCAACAAGGACAATTGAAACCTAATAGGGTTTGGAAACATGGTAGCCTTATAGTTTAGAAATGAAAAATATAATAGACTTTACTCCGAATTGAAAAGTACTGCCAGCACTTGGAGTGGCAGTATTTTTCATACAACTTTTTTTAGAACACTAATAATTTAGAATTAAATAAAATCCGCGGGGAATATAATTTTTAAACCCCACGGATTTTATTTTCTCACAGATTTAGACGTTGTAAATGTTCTTAAATTAATAGTTTTCAATTTGAGCGAAGGCACTTTCTAATTTTACTTATACCTGTCTGAAAGTATTCAATCGGATTTACTAAATCAGCATTAAAATTCATCAATTAATGATAACATCCAAACAATCATTTAAATCACAAATAATAACAGGTATCCCTTCTGATTTACCCCCAAAAAGACCCTATCCTGCGAATGCTAATCGAGCACCAAAGCGGAAAGACATTCTGAGCATAGAGGAGAAAAAACTAGCCTTAAAAAATGCTTTACGGTATTTTCCAAAGAAATGGCACCCTGTTTTAATCAAAGAATTTGCTCAAGAACTAAAAGAATTTGGTCGAATTTATATGCATCGATTTAGACCTCAGTATGAGATGTACGCACGACCGATTAGGGAATATCCTGCACAATGTAAATCAGCAGCAGCTATCATGTTGATGATTCAAAATAACTTAAATCCCGCAGTTGCCCAACATCCGTATGAATTGATTACTTATGGTGGTAATGGAAGTGTTTTCCAAAATTGGGCGCAATATTTATTAACGATGAAGTATTTGTCGACGATGACAGACACCCAAACATTGCATATATATTCGGGACATCCAATGGGATTATTTCCTTCTTCAAAGGATGCTCCAAGAGTCGTGGTGACCAACGGCATGATGATTCCTAATTATTCTAAACCGGATGATTGGGAAAAGTATAACGCATTGGGAGTGACACAATATGGACAAATGACTGCAGGGTCTTATATGTATATTGGTCCACAGGGGATTGTTCATGGAACGACAATAACGGTTTTAAATGGGTTTAGAAAAAAATTAAAAGTTGGTGAATCCATTGCTGGAAAGATATTTTTGACGGCGGGATTAGGAGGTATGAGTGGCGCACAACCCAAGGCAGGGAATATCGCAGGATGTATTACTGTTTGTGCCGAAGTCAACCCTAAAGCTGCTAAAAAAAGACATGAGCAAGGCTGGGTCGATGAGTTGTATGACGATTTAGAAGCCTTAGTAGATAATGTCCGAAAGGCCGTCAACAATAAGCAAATTACTTCCTTTGCCTATATCGGCAATGTGGTGGATTTATGGGAACGCTTTGATAAGGAAGACCTGTATGTGCATTTGGGTTCTGACCAAACGTCCTTGCATAATCCTTGGTCTGGAGGTTATTATCCTGTAGGGTTGAGTTATGCCGAAGCAAATGAAATGATGAGTGCTAATCCTAGCCTTTTCAAAGAAAAAGTACAGCATTCCTTAAGAAGACATACGGCTGCGATTAACAAACATACTGCTAAAGGCACCTACTTTTTTGATTATGGTAATGCTTTTTTATTAGAATCTTCAAGAGCTGGTGCAGAAGTTATGGCCTCCAATAACATTGATTTTAAATATCCTTCTTATGTGCAAGATATTTTAGGCCCCATGTGTTTTGATTATGGATTTGGGCCTTTTAGATGGGTTTGTGCTTCTGGAAAAGCAAGTGATTTGGAGATAACTGACCAAATCGCATTGGAGGTTATGCGAGCAATTAAAACTACTGCCCCAAAAGAAATTCAACAACAACTTGCTGATAATATCCAATGGATTAGCGAAGCTAAAAAAAATAAACTAGTTGTCGGCTCACAAGCTCGTATTTTATACGCTGACGCGGAAGGGCGCCTGAAAATAGCACAAGCTTTTAATGAAGCGATTGCGAGTGGCAAAATTGGGCCTGTTGTACTTGGAAGAGACCATCATGATGTTAGTGGAACTGATTCCCCTTATCGGGAAACGAGTAATATTTATGATGGCAGTAAATTCACAGCTGACATGGCGATTCATAATGTGATTGGAGATAGTTTTCGAGGGGCAACTTGGGTGTCTATTCATAACGGAGGAGGTGTAGGATGGGGCGAAGTTATGAATGGTGGCTTTGGGTTAGTTTTAGATGGGTCTGAAGATGCTTCTACCAGATTACAGCGCATGTTATTTTTTGATGTCAATAATGGGATTGCTAGACGAAGTTGGGCTAGGAATGAAGAAGCTATTTTTGCTTTGAAGCGAGAAATGAAAAGAACCCCTGAATTGAAAGTGACTTTACCTAATTTGGTTGATGAGGAGTTATTTGAAGGACTGGAAACTTGATAATAGTTACTGGATTCTGGATACCTACTGTTCCAGAATCCAGCAACTAATCATTATCTGATTAGAGTGACATTACCTTTTAATACTCCTTCCCCTCCTCCTATATATTTTACCTCTATTACATATCGGTAAACAAGTGCTGAGTAATCAAAAGCAGCAGGGTCTCCTGCTCCTGTGGCTCTATCTGTTCCATTCCAACCAGGTTGTCCAGAAGCTCCTCTGACAACTGAAAATGGTGCGTTATTAGCATAAACTTTTTTACCCCATCGGTTGTAAATTTCAAATGAAGCCACTTCTTCAATATCACAACCCGAAACCCCATTTAATGGAAATTTACTTACAGTTAAAATATTATTGACACTATCTCTTAGGGTTACATCTGGTGTAAAGACATTGGGAACATATATTGGTGTTTCTCCGCCCTCTACCAAATTGGCAACGGTAACTTGTCCGGTAATTTCATTACTTGTACATCCATTATCGGTTGAACCGATTAAGCTTATGGTATAAGTTCCTGGATTAGTATACGCGAAACCAAGTCCACCATTATCTGCTTCTCCAGTTCCTCCATAATCAAATGATAAGTTAGGAAAAGCAGCAGCGAATGCGGGAGAAACCTCGATATTCACTTTATTACAAGGCCCAGGCGTAAGAGTAAGGCTCCCTTCTGTATTTGCTGCACCAACGGTAATGGTCTGCATAGACATATTGGTACAATTAGTTGCATCATCTACAACGGTAAGCGTAACCGTATAACTTCCAGCTTCCGAATAAACATGAGTCGGTCTATCTTCGTTAGAAGTACTTCCATCTCCAAACTCCCACATCGAATTATCTGCTCCTATACTAATATTATTAAATCGAACCGATGTTTCACATTCGTCCACAAAGGCTTCAAAATTAGCCATGACATTATTCACTTGAATATTTTCAAAAACAGTGGTATTACATTCTCCAATGCCATCCAAATTTAATTTGATGGGCGCTTCTCCCCCTAAAGGTACCTGACTAACTATCACTTGAACACTTTCTTCATTCTCCCCAAAAGTCGTTCCTTCAAATTCCCAAGAGAAACCTCTAACATTCATCGTATCTGTAATAGTAGCTGTTACCATATCTCCTACACAGAAATTAGTGCCAGATAATTGAATAGCCGCATTTGGTCCTTCAGCAAAAGCAAAATCTCTAGTCGTTTCATCATCACAGCCATTGGAAGTTTGAACAACTAATCTAACCGTAAAATCTCCAGGTTGATATGCTGCATCTACACTTGCTCCAACACCTGAACCTCCATTGCCAAAATCCCAACTTTGGGAAAGTGGTACTAGCGAGCCGGATGCATCTGTAAAAGTAACGATACTAGGTGCACATAACTCTGCTTGGTCATCTACATTGGATGTAAACCCAGCCATTGGGAAGTCTTGAACATTCACTATAACCTCTTCTGAACCTCCACATCCAGTTGCAGTTTCTTCGTAATCTAAAGAAATAGTGTAAATACCGCCTTCCGCAAAAGTTGCTTCTGCGGTTTCTGTATTTGCACTTTGCCCATTTCCTAAAGACCAATTGTAAGTTAAAGGTCGATTTTGTCCATCTCTTGTAAATGGGGTTGCTCTTACAGACACACTTTCACCAGCACAAATGGTTAAATCACCTGCGATAATATTACTTTGTGGTCGGTAAAAATCAATTACTTTTTGGTCACCGCCTGGACAACCCGCGTCATCTTCTATACTAACCGATACTGTAATTTGGTCTTGTCCGGGGTCAAAACTATATGTATAACTTCCTGGATTTTCTTCTTCTGACATTCCTGCTCCATCGCCAAAATCCCACATATAAGTCTCTATCTTTTCTGAAGTAGTCGTCGCTACCACATTGCTAATTTGAATGCTTTGAGGGGAACAAACTTCCGTTTTATCAATATCAAAGGTAACCATTGCTTCGTGAACAATAATTGGATAGCTTGCGGTATCTGTACACCCATTCACATCTTCCACCACCAAATCAATCACATACATTCCAGTATCTCTATAGGAAATATCATCCACGGTAAATTTACTAGTTGTGACTGGACGCATACTTGGCTCATTAAAAAACCAAGTAAATCCTCTAAAACAAGACGTGTCATAATCTACAGAAGCTTCACTATTTAACATTACAGGCTGCCCTTTACATTGTAGCATTTCTACGGGGCCATCTGCCTTTACATTTCTAATTTGTATCAGTTCAGTTGTGCTAGAAGCAGGACATCCGGTCGATGGATTTTCTGCGGTTAAGCGAACACTATAATCTCCTGTGCTGGCATAATCATGCGTTTCAGCTTCAGCCGTTCCCGTTGAATTATCCCCAAAATCCCAATTAAGGGTCGTTGCATCTCCACTAGCACTTGTAAACATCACGGTATTTGGTGTCTCACAATTCATCATCCAATCAATATCTGCAATTGGGCCTTTTACCTCTATAAAATTGCTTTTTGTAATTGAATCCAAACAACCATTATACCCAACAACCATTTGCACTTCAAAAGCGCCCGTTTCTGTTTCGAAAGGAATAATAGGATTTGCTTCACTAAAACAATGAGATGAACGACCATTATCTGTGTAATAATGCCACTCATCAATATTTGGGTTATTACTCGCGTCTGTAAATTGAATAGCTTCGCCTTGACATACGCTTGTTTTGTCAGTTCCAAAATCTGGTGCGATTCGCTCGCCTACCTCTACCCTGATTACAAATGATGTATCTGGACAACCTAGATTGTTAGTAATCACCAATTGTACATCATAATCTCCTGGCTCGGTATAAGTATAACTGTGTGCATCGGCTGAACCAAAATTTGCGGTATTGCCATCTGCATATATCCATTCCCAATTGGTGATTGGTTGAGTAGACCTACTTGAATCTGAGAATTCGACCGTTAATGGCGCACAGCCGGAAACGGTGTCAGGCATAAATCTTGCCAATGGAATATCTAAAACTACTTCTGTTTCAAATTCAGCGGTACATCCAACTGAAGTTGTCATCGTTAAGGTAGGATTAAATTTGAATTCACCATTTTCATGATAAGGCGATTCATTATCCGCATAATAGTCGTGGGTTGGATTTTGCTCCATTCCTGTGCTATCATCACCGAAGTCCCATCCATATGTTGCTCCTTCTATTGGAAAGTTAGGGGTAAATGCTACTGCCATTGGCTCCGAACAACCGTAAATAGGATTAGCTGTAAATACCGCATTCACCTCTTGAGCAAAAACAGTTATTGTAGTATCTTTTGTACATTCCCCGCCTTGTGCTATCACATTTAAATTTATGTTGTACACCCCACCAACTGGGAAATGGTAAGTAGGACTCGTTCCTGACAAGGAGGTATTTACTGCTCCGCTCAAAGTCCATTGATAGCTTCCTGCGGATGAAAGATTATTAATTGGAATAGTATCACCAGCACAAACCGTATCAGCAATCTCGAAACTAGCGACAGGCAAACCGATACTTATTAATTGAGAAGTTGTATTTGTACATCCATTTTCATTCGTTACCATTAAGGAGACTGTATAATTTCCAGTTTGATACGTTTGATTTGGTGGGTTTTCTTCACTTGAAGTGTTTCCATTTCCTAAGTCCCAGAAATAGGTTAAATCATTTCCTTCTGTATCATTTCCTATTACGACTTCGTGTGGACCTTCACAGGCAGTAGCACTTGGGCTTATGGTAAATGCTGGAATCGGAGAGGCTACGATATTGATAGCGTCTTGAAATTCTTGCGAAGCATCACAATTCGTCCCACTCGTTTCGATACTTATTGTTACACCGTATTGACCAGCAATAGCATAGTCTTTGTCCGTACTATTTCCTACTGCACTATTCCCGTCTGGAAAAACCCATGTTGTTTTTAATAAATTTATTCCATCAGGAATGTTAGTCGTATTGGTTAAAACCACATTTGCAGGCGTACATCCTACTTCTGGGTCTTGGGCAAACGATAAAGTAGGTTTTTCAAATACATTTATAACTACAGTCCCTACAACCGTTCCACCTTGTTCATTACTGAAATCAACTTCGTATGTTCCAGGCTGAACAAAGGTATTCGTAGGATTAGCATCAGAAGAAGTAGCTCCGTCTTTGAAGTCCCAGAAAAAACTAGTTGCGTTATCTGGAGCAGTAAACGCTATAGAAACAGGCGCGCAAGCTGCTGTCTCAGAGGCGGTTTGAGCAAAACCATTTATGGTTATTCCTAAACAAAAACAGCAAAATAAAAACTTAAAAAATGCGTCTTTCATAATTTCGGTTGAATGAATATCGATGGTTGGATACATTTATCCATTGAGAATTAAAGTCTAAAAATGAATTATCCACAAAAAAACAATTTATTTTGGACAACTGACTTAAAAATTAGGCGTCAAGGTGTCATTTTTAATTTTTTTTCAAAAAAAATTGTCTGAAAAAATCACCTATTGTTTTGTGAGTTGCGGAAGTTGGGCAAAATAGCTAAGTTTGCCCGAATTGTTGCTATCTTTATAGCTGTTTTTATTTTAAGGGATTAGGAAAAATATAAACTGCCCATTCTGCGACTTTATTTTGTTTTTCTTCTGCGCCTGCCTTTGCCGGCAGGCAGGTTGCCAAAATACTCATTATGCAAAAGCATAACTCCGTTTTTGACGCCTTGAATAAGTACAAACTAAAACCACATCTTTGGGCACCTTATTTATTTCCTACTCCCTAATGTCAAGTTTCGTTACTTTTTTCCATTTATCAATTTTAAATATGCAGTATAAAAAATCTTTGCTGGGGGCATTTTTAATGTTACTTTTTTTCACTAGTACCATCCATGCACAAAAAAAATCTTTGCCTTGTTTGAACAAGCAATTTGATGTCGTGGCTAATATTGTCATCACGGAAGGAGATACTTTGGGCGTCCATCCAGATAGTATTATTGCTGTAATGGGAAGAGTAAATGAGTTGTTTGCGCCAATATGTGTATCTTTTAGAATTTGTGAGTTAGATACGATTGAAAATTTTCAGTATGATTCTGTAAAAGTATATGAATGGGATGAAATGCAAGTGATTTATCACCAACAAAGAAAAATCAATATGTTTTGGGTTTCTCAATTTGATTTTGATAATACGCTTTGCGGTGTTTCTGAATTGGGAGGAATTGGCAATACAGAAAATGGCGGAATCTTAATGATGAAAGGAGATTGTGTCAATGAATTTGCCATCGCTCATGAATTAGGTCGATTTTTTGGGGTACCTTATACATTTGGAGAAGACGAAGAAAATCAAAGCGCAGAATTAGTGAGAGGTCAGAATTGTGAGACGGAAGGTGATTTGATTTGTGATACGCCAGCTGACCCTTATGAACTAGGGGATGAAGTATCAGCTTATGTAACCGTTGATAATAATTGTCGATTTGTCAATCAAAAGCGAGATAATGAAAATGATTGGTTTACTCCACATGTTGGTAATATCATGTCCTTTTATCCTGACGATTGTAAATGTGATTTTTCAGATGGTCAATATCGATTGATGGTAGCCAACTATCTGGCGACTAATCCAAAACTATATTAACAGTTGTAAATGATGAGTTGTAAATGGTAAGTATACCAAACAAAAAAGGGCTTTGTTCAAATTGAACAAAGCCTTTTTTTTTTGGCCTTTCAGCCCCTCAGCCATTCTGCCTACCCTAGTAAATATTAATTCGGAATTCTACCCCAAATGTTCTTGGTGGGTTTAAAGCAACTCTAGACCAGAATCTTAATGGCCAAACATGTTGAATATAAGTTTGGTCAATTAAATTTCTGCCCCAAATGGCAATACTATATTTTTCATCTTTAGAAGAAACGCCTAATCTAGCATTTACCATGTGGAATGGGTCTCTTGCCAAAGATTCTGTATTATATACATCATTATAACTCTTACTAGTAAAGTTATAGTCTAAACGAATTAAATACTTCATCGTACTTCCAAAGTCACCTGTTAATTGTGGCGTAAATCTAAAGGTGAAGTTTGGTGACTTATATAAACTATTACCACTTAGATTTACTGGTTGTCCAACTAAATCCACAAATGGGAAATCAAAGTATTTTAAGCTCTGTCCACCTACTGCCATGTCCGTTCTGAAATGGTCACTCCAGATTGCTGTCCATTCAGATTCAACCCCTACACCTTCTGCTGATTCTGCGTTTACGACCTGAGTAGATTGACCTGCAACGACGAATTCTTGTTTGTCTTTATATACTGTGGCAAAGGCTGCTGTATTAATTTTATGACGATTATCTGTTTTCATTTTCAAACCAATCTCATAACTATTTATAGATTCCGGCTCAAAAATTAATCCACCAGAACGTTCTGTTGGACTCAATGTAGTATTAAAACCAGCACCTTTAAATCCTCTAGCAACATTTACATAAATTAAGAAATTATCACTAGTTTTAAAATCCATTCCAACATTACCTGAGACAAAACTTCTTTGTGCTTCTCTAGTTTGAGGCGCATCTTCCGAACCAATCTGTTGTAGAATGAATTGGATAAAATTAATATCTGTTCCAGGATTCAATTGCTGGAAATAGCTTAAATTTCTATCCTCACTCGTAAATCTTAATCCAGCGTTTACCCTTACTTTTTCACTTACTTCATAAGACGTTGAGCCAAATACAGCAAAACTCTCCACATTCTGAGTCGCTTCGGAGTTACCATCCGCTGAATAATTTGGCACATTAAAAGAAGCAGGTAAACCAGCAACATTTCTAAATACTGGAATCCATGCTTGACCAAAAGTAAATCTATCTTTAGATTGAATAGTTTCTTTCAAATAGAATAAACCACCAACGTAGAATAACTTAGCATCTTTTCTTGGTGTTGCAAATCTAATTTCATGAGAACGAGTCTCGTAATCAATGGTTCTTAGGATATTTGTAAAATCTAATTCATTGTGGTCAAAATCATTTTCTCCTCCAGAATCAGAAGTATGGTATCCAGAAAGAACGGTCAAAGTATGCTTATCCCCTACTTTAAAATCTGCCTTTCCTGAAAAACCATTAATATTTCTATTAAAATATGGGTCATCAAAATTGGTCCGTGTTTCTCTATTCAAGAAATCATCATCTTGTACAGGAATGGGTCCACCAAATTCTGGTTGCTTAAAATCAAGTGGAAATTCTGCTTTAAAATCTTTACTTTTTTCAAACTTTAAATTGACATTCACTCTTTCATTTGGTGTATACAATAAAGACAAACGTCCACCAGCGAACTGCGTCTTATTTTGGTCAGATGCACTTTCATTACCAACGATTCTTGTAAAACCGTCTTTCTGTTTGTAAGCACCCGTAACTCGCATAGCTAACTTATCTTTAATCAACATAAAATTAGCTTTAGCACGCGTCAAAAATAAACTATAGTTCCCTCCTGTAAATTCTACAGAACCGAAATTAGCCATCTGAGGCTTCTCCGTAATGACATGCAACACACCACCAATCGTATTCTTACCAAATAGGGTACCTTGAGGGCCTCTTAATATTTCCAATCGTTCAATATCCATTAAAGAACTATTAAAATGGTGGGACCTAGAATAGAAAATATCATCAATATATAATCCTACTGAGTTTTCGATACCTGCGTTTACGAAATCACTATTTAATCCTCTCAATGTAAAAGTGAAAGCACCAGGCAAATACGAATCTGTAACTAAGTTAGGAACACTTTGGAAAGCTTCTTCTACACTATTAGCATTTTTCTGTCGAATTTCTGAAGTACTAACAACAGAAATGGCAATAGGAACATCTTGCATTTCTTCTCTTACCTTATTGGCTGTTACGAAAACATCCTCTAATTTAACTGTTTGAGATTCCAATTTGACATCTTGTTCTACCTCGAATAGTTTTCCATCTGGTGTTACCCGAATAAAATCAGAAAATTCAGCATATCCTAAATATTGGAATCGAACCAATTGATAAGTTTGGTCTTTTTGATAAGGAATTTGAATTTCGTAATTTCCTTCATCATCTGTTTCTGTAAAGGCAGGCGTACCATCGGCATAAACCTGGGCTGCAATCAAGGGTTCACCAGTTTCAGAGTCGGTTACTTTACCTCGTACGATTGTTTGTGCGCTCAAAAATGTTCCCAAAAACATGAAAATCGTAAGGGAAGTAATTACTTTCAAGTAAACTTTTTCCATCATAGTATGCGTTAAGTCATTTAAAATAAAATCAACTTTAGAATTACTCATGAAGTTAATTTTCCAAAATAAATTATATTTCCTAATTCTAATTTTTCAATAGAGTATGTCTAAATTATATTCTCTTGAAAATCAATTACTTATCATCTAAACTAAATATTGATTGTGTGATTGAAAATCAAGTATATCTTCCTAATTTTTAAAATTTCGAAATAAAATTTTTAGACTTACTCTAATTTGTTCCTGATTAATAGACCTATTTTTCAATAAAAATTAACCCTAAACTCCACGCCAAAAGTTCGAGGTGGATTCAATGCTACCCTCGTCCAATTTGTAAAAGTCCAAACGTTTTCAAAAAAAGTCTCATCCAATAAATTTTTACCCCAAATAGCGATACTATATTTATTATCTTTATTTGCAAAACCAATTCTAGCATTAAGAATAGAGGATGGTTTTCTTGCCAAAATTTCCGTGTTATAAATATCGTTATAACTCTTACTAGTATAATTATAATCTGCTCTTAATAGTAAGTCCCATCTTGTCCCTGCATCAATTTTCCATTGAGGCGTAAATCTGAAGGTAAAATTTGGGGACTTGAACAGGTTATTTCCACTAAGATTGACAGGTTGTCCTACTAAATCAAAAAATGGAAAATCAAAGTAGGTTAAATTTTGAGCACCTACCGCCATGTCAGTTCTAAAATAGTCGCTCCATTGTGCCGACCATTCTGATTCCAGACCTACACCCTCAGCAGATTCTGCGTTTATTACTCTAGACGATTGTCCAGCAACTACATATTCTTGTTTGTCTTTGTAAACAGTTGCAAAAGCAGCTGTATTAATTCTCATTCTATCATCCACTTTTATTTTCAATCCGACTTCATAACTATTGATTGATTCTGGCTTAAAGACCAAATCTCCTCCTCTTTCTGCTGGATTTAGGGTAACATTAAATCCTGCACCTTTAAAACCTCTAGCCACGGAAGCATAGATTAAGGTATTATCAGAAGTTTTAAAATCCATCCCAATATTACCCGAAATAAAATTTTGATTACTTTCTCTTAATTCAGGAGTTGCTGCTGTTCCAATTTCTTTTAGCACAAAATTGATAAAATTGAATGGTTCATATCCATTCAAGGTTTGGTAATAGGCCAAATTCCTTTTTTCATTAGTGTACCTTAATCCTGCATTCACTCGAACTCTTTCACTTATTTCATAAGAAACTGTTCCGAATCCTGCAAAACTTTTTCCTTCATTTACGCCTACTCCAGTGGCATCCGCATAATAATCAGGTACTTGCAGTGCAGCTGGTAACATCGCTACTTGCTTAAATACCTGAAACCAAGATTGACCAAATGTAAAAACATCTTTAGATTCAATTTTTTCATCTAAATAATACAAACCAGCCAGATAAAACAATCGCTGCCCTTTTCTAGGAGTAGAAATACGCAATTCGTGAGAACGAGTCTTATAGTTGATATCTCTAAAAAAATCTGTAAAATCCAGTTCACTGTGGTCAAAATCTTGGTCTTCTTCTGTAAATGCATGATGATAACTAGACAAAAAGGTTAAAGTATGTTTATCATCTAGTTTATATTCAAATTTTGCTGAACCTCCAATTAAGGAACGAGTATATTTAGGGTCCTCAAAATTTGGAGAACTTTTTCTATTAAGAGGATTATCATCTACAGTTGGAAAAGAAGGACCAAAAATTCGAGGCATATAATCCAATGGATCTTCTGCTTTTAAATCCTCACTTTTTGTTCCTTTAATCGTTATATTCAGTTTATCAGATGGTTTATAAAGAAGGGAAAGTCTTCCGCCATAAAATTCTGTCTTATTAGCATCTTTCGACGTTTCATTATTTTCAATCAACAACCAGCCATCTCTTTTTCTATAAGCAGCTGTAAATCTAATAGCTAGTTTATCTTTTGCTAGCATTAAATTACCTTTACCTCTTACTTGCAACAAGCTATAATTCCCTCCTGATACTTCAATTGCTCCACTATTTCCCATTTTGGGTGATTCCGTGATTACATGTAGTACTCCGCCAATGGTATTTTTTCCAAATAAGGTACCTTGAGGTCCTCTTAAAACTTCTACTCTCTCAATATCCATTAATGTAGAATTGAAATGATAAGCACGAGAAAAATAAATATCATCTATATAAAGTCCCACTGAATTTTCAATTCCAGGATTAGAAAAATCACTACTTAAGCCTCTTAGAGAAAAGGCAAAAGAACCTGGCACATAGGATTCTGTCAATAAATTTGGGATAGCAAAGAATGCTTCTGCTACATTACTAGCTGTTTTCTGTTGTATTTCTCTTGCATCTACTACGGAAATCGCGATTGGCACATCTTGCATCTCCTCTTCCACCTTATTAGCTGTGACAAAAACATCTTCTAATTTAACAGCTTGTGATTTTAGTGCCACGTCTTGCTCTACTTCAAATAATTTTCCATCAGGAGTAACCCTTATAAAATCAGAATATTCTGCATAGCCTAAGTATTGAAATCGTATTAATTGATATGTTTGGTCTTTTGTATAGGGAATCTGTAATACATACTTCCCATTTTCATCAGTTTCAGCGTAAGCTGGAGTACCATCCGCATATATCTGGACAGCTATCATAGCTTCGCCTGACTCCTCATCTGTTATTTCACCTCTAACAATTGTTTGTGCTTTTAGTGAAAGTCCAAAAAATATTAAGGCGATTACTAAAGGAAAAAACTTAAAGTAAGTTTTCTTCATAACGGTTGTGTATTCTATTTAAAACTGATGATAAATAATAAGCCTTCCCGAGCAGAGCCGTCGGGGTATCGTCCCCACGAGGCTCAAAGCTTGAAATGTTTTCCGACGCAAATCGTCAGGGTATTTTTTAGAATAAATTTTAGTTATCAAATAAGGAAAATTAAATCTTCAATTTGCAATAAATGTAATTGAAAACTTAAGCCAAGTTAAATGAAACTAAATTTTAGAATAGCTAATTATTTTATGCTATAAAACTACCTATGCTTATCAAAAATCACAATTAGATTTTTAATGGTAAATTAAATTTTTATGTTTAAGTGCTTGAACACAAATAACTTAAGTATTTATGACGGTCTCTTTTTCTGTTCTACGTCGTTGAAAATACTCGCCACCCATACGGGTGTCTGCGTTTTTCGCCTAGTCGAACAAAAAAATAGCCTCGGTCAAAAGACTAA
>CALJVJ010000319.1 GCA_937974625.1 uncultured Saprospiraceae bacterium | reverse complement strand
ACATCTAAATTATTTTTAGTATCCTTTAAGTTTTTTAGTTGCTTCTTGGCATGCGCATTGATTAGCGGAATATGATAATTTCCTTTGACAATTGATTTTAGTAAGCGCAAAAAATGTCTTGTGCGCTTAAAGTTATGTGCTCTAAAACGATTAGCAATATATCCTTCCACTCTTTCTAATTTTTCAAAGAACAAAGACCGTTTTCCATCAGCGAGTAAATGGAGTAATTCAAGTATTATTAGATTCGCCTTTTGTTCATCATTTCTTTGTTTTTCATCAATATTTAAAAATTTGGATAATCTAAATTTCGTATCATAATGAATCCGTTGTGATTTATGATATAAGGCTAAGTAGCCATTTACGAGATGCCACTTTTCAGTAATAGTATGATTATCAAATTTCTTTTTGATGGACTGCGCTGTTTTATATGCACTTAAGCTGATGCCCGGTTTATTAGAATAAAAACCAGAAGTTGCTTTGTAGGTTAACATTAAATGCCAATTATAGCTACCTAATGTTGGCATCTCTAAACAGGTATGAATGGTTGTATCAGCCTGTCCGTATTTTTGCTCTATGATGTAGTAAGGAATTAATTCTGATAAGAATCTAAATTTTGTTATATAATGTAAATCCATCTTCAATTGCTCAAAAAAGTCATACGCTGCCTTATTATTCTTGATTAATCGCAGATAGTCTTTGGTCAGTTGATAATAAAAACTTTTAGTAGAGTAATAAAAGTAGTTGAATTTAAAATGTTTATTTGAAGATGCAATTTGGTCTAATTGTCTAATTCGCTCAGGAAAAGCATCAATGGATTCTTTCGCATTATGACAATGTAAAATATCTCTATAAGCTTTTTCTCCTATAAGCTCTTCACTTAAAGATTGCCATGCGTATTCCATTTTTTTACGATACTTCCTATATTTCTGTACATCTGGTTGTCCTAGAGAAAATTGATTAACTAAATCTCTACATAAAGCATGAACTGTTTCAAAATCTTGCCCCTTTTCTGCTATAACGATAGTATCAATAGCTAATTTTTCACCTGCGATTTTACTGCCAGTATAAAGTAATATTCTAGCTTGTAATTGTCTTTTAAGTAATCTTATCCTTTTCCGTATAGCTTTATCCAGACCGTAAAGAGAAGTCGTTAAAATATCTTCTAAAAGATATTCCTTTAGATGTCGATTGACAGAATGTAATTGCTTGATTTTACCAATCTTATTGAAGTGTTCTTTTATCTTTTGGTCGTCATAATTCTTCTCATTTACCAAGTAATAAAGTTCCCTTTTTAAGCCTCCTGTAGGCTTTGAACTAGACCGTTTTATTATTTCTTTTAGAACTTGCATAAATTGACAGTACTAAATATTTTAAATAATTATAAAGCAATCATTATCAGTATGTTAAATGTATGATTGTGCCTAAAGTATGCCAAAATACTATATCAGTAAATTGGAATTCTTGTTTTTTACTACAATGAAATTATACTTTTTTTTGTTGAATTCTTAATTCTCCACTAAAAAAATATATTTATGAAAAATTTAAGATTAATTAAAATTGGAAAAGGTCAAAATATTATAGTTGCAGATGATATGGGATTTTAAAAAAGTCTAAACAGTAACTAAAAAAAAAATAGCGTACATTTAGAAATAAATGTACGCTATTGAGTATGTTCGCTCTAGTTTCACAATTTATTGACCATCAGCTTATTAGCTTTGGTTTTTTTGTTTTTTAGCGGTATCCAGAAGTTTATCTATTTGGTCAATTAAGACCTTAGCGTTTTTAATAATTTTCTGTACCTCCGCAGTAGATTGAGGAGCGAGTTTGTTAAAACAATGCATAGAAAACAGGTTTAAAGGTAATTCCTGAGATTTCTTGCAATTCTCTCTATTTTCTAAGATAGTGAAAAAAGAGATTTATTATAACATAATTACTCCGCCTAAATTTTAAATAGGGATTTTGGTATATTTACAACTCCTTTTCTAGTCGCTCATTGATTCGTTTTAGTTCTAACTTGACTGCCTTCATTTCTTGTTCCAGCAGGGATGTTTTTTCTTCCGTTATTTTCCACATTTCTCCTTTTCCTAATATCAGCCAATCAATATTCAGGTTGGGGTATAACTCCAAACATTTCTGTAATAAATGCAATTTAGGGTCAGAACCTTTCGCAAACATCTTATTTAACGTATCCCTACTTACTCCAACTTTTTTTCCAAATTGAGCAACAGATAAATTTTTACTATCCAGTAGATATTTTAGTCTTTCGCTAGCAGTCATTGAATATTATTTGTATAAAAAATTATTCAAATTGTTCCTTTAATTATTGTTTGAAATAAAAAAATACACTATACTTGTAATAATTTTGAAATTAACAATAAGTAGACTAAGTAAATGTTATCCTACTATAAGTTTTCTTTTTTAAGAAAAATCTAATTACTAGATAGAGAGAAATATTAAAAAAAAGTAGAGAGTTGTAGCTTGCTTGTGGCTTCTCCAGTTACAGGCAAGCCTATTTTAAATGGAAGCTAAGTTATAAAAAAAAAGAAAAGAAATTACTAAAAACCTATTGTTTTGTGTAAAAAAATACACAAAACAATAGAATAAAAAGGTTTAGGCTTAGACTACTTTTTACCTATAAAATCTCTTTAGTAGGAAAATATCCTTAAGGCAACCTTACACAAGTTTCTAAGAAAGTAAGACTAACATAAAAATAAAAAACATGCTAACTATCCCACCTAAATTTTCCATCCGATTAGATACCATCATTCAAAATCATCTCCATGACGAAAATTTTTCAGTTGAACAATTGTGTAAAGAATTGACCATTAGTTATACGCATACCTATCGCAAAATCCGAGAGGAAACGGGGGTATCTCCTTCCCAGTATATCCGTAAAAAACGATTAGAGAAAGCTTGTGAATATTTAGCAGAAACAGAATTAAACATCGGGGAGATAGCCTATCGAGTAGGGTTTAATACCCAAGCATATTTTACAAAGTGCTTTTCGGAAACCTATAGCTGTACACCGAGGAAATATAGGAAGCAGTTATAATAAGAGGTGTGATTGAAAGATTGTCCGTATTAACAATCTCATTACTCATCTTCCAGACTACTTTTCCGATGTTTTAAGAATACGAAAAGCCGTTTGCCAAAAAAGGAAGGTGATGATTTTCTTTAGTACGATGATTAAAAAAAGGCACGATGCGATATTTTAAGATTTCATCTTAAAATCAATATCGTTCAAGATTTTATCTTGTTTAACTTTCAATCATGGGGACCATCAAGAAATATATTTTAAAGTTAGACCTATTAAAAATAGGAAAGATATAGGTTTGAAGTTGAAAACTTCAAACATCGGGGATGTCTTTTAAAATCGCCAATTATTGCAGATAAGCCTTTACTATCTTTTTTAGCAGCAGTGATTAATTGCAGATGATTGGACATGATGACATAAGCGTATACGATTAGACCTTTTTCTTTTTGACAAAAAGCCAAACTATCAATGATGATATCTTTGTATGCTTTTCTAGTGAAAACGTCTGCCCAGCCGACAATGGTCAACGTTAAATAGTGGGTGCTAAATTGATGTCTAATTTGGTAGCCTGCCATTTGCTCAAAGTTTATGTTAATGAAAGACAAGATAAATATTTTGTAGCAAATATTTTGTTATTTTTAAAGCTAGACCTATTGGAAATAGGAAAGATATAGGTTTGAAGTTGAAAACTTCAAACATCGAGTATTCTTCAAACATCGGCTCTGTGCAAACTTAAGGCATCGGGTGGGTGAATATTGAGGGCAAAAAATGAATTTACCCTCTATCACCTGATAATTAAATCATTAACTCAATTGTTACTTATAATTTTTGCATCTTCATTTTCGTAGTATTTAGTCGCCTTTTCGGATAACAAATCTTGGAATACTTTATTCTCACAAATTAGACTTACAAAATAGGTTTGTGCTTTGCAAAAATCTTGAATTAATTTTAGTGGGTCAGGATACATTACTAAAACATCTTCTTTACGTATCAATTTATCATACAATTTCTTATTATTACTGCCTCCAGAGTAATATTCTTTTACAAAATCGTTATCAATAACAATTTCATATTCGCTTTTCTTTTTATAGTCTGGATGATTTTCTGGCAGTTCAAAATCTTCAAAAATAAATGTTGGATGATGAACAAGCATAAAAGCTTTAGGATGTTTAGTGAAATTTGCCCATTGCTTGATTAATGAGAAGACCTTAAAGTTTTTTTCTCTAATACTTCTTTGAAGTTCCATTATATTCAAATACTCTTCCATTCTTTCCACCATTAAATATATAGGGAAAATGAAATTAGGAAAAACCATTTCCGTAGTTTGAAAATGGAGGTAACTTCTCAAATTATGTGCGATTAGTTTTGAGCTTTTTTCAAGATTGCAAGCAACGCAATTATGACCTTCTTCAATTTTAAATGTATTGTGTATAGAACACATTAAGGAAGTTTTATTAGGAGGATAATTTACTCCTTCAAAATATTCATTAACTTCTTGAAATTTTTTAACAAGATACGATAACTCTGTTATTTCTGTGTAAGGCAGATAATTATTATAAGACATATTCATGGATTAATTAAAAATACAAATTTAAGAATTATTTGTTTTAAATACCAGTTTAAAGGAATACTATTAACAGTAATTGTTTGTTTTAAAGAAAAGATAGAATTATAACAAAGATTATATCAAGACATCAATCAAGATTATGAAATAACAATTAATCGCTTTAAATCACCCGATGTTTTAAGTATATCCCACCACCCCGATGCCTTAAGAATACGAAAAGCTGTTTGCCAAAAAAGGTAAGTAATGATTTTCTTTAGCAGGATGAATAAAAAAGGCAAGATGCGATATTTTAAGATAAAATCTTAAAATCAATATGGTTAAAGATTTTATCTTGTCTAGCTTTCAACCATTAGGATTCGGCGGATATATATTTTGAAGCTAGACCTATTGAAAATAGAAACGATATTGGTTTGAAGAAAAATTCTTCAAACATCGTACAAACTTAAAATATCGGATTTATTTCGTAGTATTTGATGGGAAGGTTGAAAAGTTAATAGTTAGGTAGTTTTTTAGTAAATAGACTTGATAATAATACAAAAAAGCATCTTGATTGATCAGGGTGCTTTTTTATTATATAAGGTAGGAAAAAAGCCCTTTGTGTTACGAATAGGTTACGCATAAAAAAAGAGTTACGAAAATAAAATCATAACTCATTGACTATCAAAGTGGAGCCTAGGGGATTCGAACCCCTGACCTTTTGACTGCCAGTCAAACGCTCTAGCCAACTGAGCTAAGGCCCCAAAGACTGGACGAATGTACAAATATAATTCACAAAAAAGCAAGCACTTAAATAAATTCTACCACCAAAGTCTTATTTTAAATTTTTTTAAAAATGCTTCAACAAATCAAAAAAAACACCGTAAGCCAAAAAGCATTATTTTTGGGCGGATTTAAAAGGAATTTTACCAAAAATTGAACAACGGAATTATTTAAATAAAAAGAAATAGTCAATATGAAACCAACTTTATTAGTCTTAGCAGCAGGAATGGGTAGTCGATATGGCGGATTGAAGCAATTAGATGGCGTCGGACCGAAGGAAGAAACCATTATGGAATTTTCCATTTATGATGCAATCAAGGCGGGATTTGGGAAAGTAGTTTTTGTGATAAGAAAGAGTTTTGAAAAAGCATTTAAGGAAAGATTTGCCACGACCTTTGAAGGAAAAATAGAAATTGCTTATGCTTTTCAAGAAATCAACTTTGATTTCCCTGGCATTGATGATATGCCAGAACGAACAAAGCCTTGGGGAACCGCCCATGCGGTATTGGCAGCAAAAAACCACATCAACGAACCATTTGCGGTGATTAATGCAGATGATTATTATGGAGTAGAGGCATATCAGTTGGTAGCAGATTTTTTAAGAGACGAAGCTTCGCCAAAGTTATATTCAATGGTTGGGTATATTTTAGCGAATACGATTTCTGACCACGGAGAAGTGAATCGAGGGGTTTGCAATACTGATAGCAAGGGACATTTAGTGGGCATGACAGAACGTTCAGGAGTTGGTCGAAAGAAAAATGGACATCATTATTATACCGAAGCTGACAAGCGACATGGATTGAAAAAAGATACTTTGGTATCGATGAATTTATTTGGTTTCCACCATTCTTTATTTGACGAAATTGAAAGAGGATTCAAGGAATTTGTCAAAGCCAATTATAAAAATCCAAAGTGTGAATATTATATTCCATTAATCATTAATGAGTTGATTAATAAAGGAAAAATAAAAATGTCCGTCCTTCCTACGAAGGCAACTTGGTATGGAGTAACGTATCAAGCAGACCGCCCAACAGTGGTAGATGCTTTACAAGGATTAACGGATAAGGGACTTTACGAAAGCCCATTATTTTAGTAGTTATTTAGCAGGAGGCAGCGGAATATAAGAGCATATTTCGCTGCCTTTTGTTCATTAATAACGTAGCGTTAAACAAAATACGCCCCAAAAGTTGGGAAAAGAGGTTTTATTTTAAATGGATTACAAGTAACTTTCTCCTTATTATTGACGTTATATTACAAACTTCTAATATACTTACAAAAAAGACTAATCTTAGCAAAAAATCTACACCAGAACGATAAAAAAACATGGAAAAAGTAGATTTGCATTTGTAATTTTACAATAATACAAAGACTATACATCCACAGAATTTAAGAGAAACGGCATAAAAAACAGCTTTTAGATTGTTACCTCCATAGTTTTCTTGCCACTGTTAATAGAGACACCCAGAAGTTTAAATAGATATTGAAACACTATTCAAAATATTAAAAATAATTTACGCCAATGGCTAGAGTATTAATCGTTGATGATGAGCAGAGTATCCGAAGAACCCTTCGGGAAATTCTCGAATTTGAGAAATATGAGGTAGACGAAGCGGGTGATGGGTTGGAATGTCTTGTCAAACTGAAAAGAGCACAGTACGATGTGGTCGTGATGGACATAAAAATGCCCAAAATGGATGGTATGGATGCCTTGGAAAGGATTCAACTACTGGCACCAGATACGCCTGTGGTAATGATTTCTGGTCACGCAAACATCGACACTGCAGTAGATGCAGTAAAAAAAGGAGCTTTCGATTTTATTTCGAAGCCACCAGACTTAAATAGAATGCTGATTACTTTGCGTAATGCAATGGATAAGTCTAGTTTGATTTCTGAAACGAAGGTTTTGCGAAAGAAAGTATCTAAAAGCAAAACTCAAGAAATCATCGGCGAATCTCCATCAATTGCCAAAGTCAAAGAAGATATAGAAAAAGTAGCCCCAACAGATGCTAGAGTTTTAGTGATAGGACCGAATGGTTCTGGTAAAGAATTGGTTGCTCGTTGGATTCATCAAAAAAGTCACCGTGCGCAAAACCCAATTATTGAGGTGAACTGTGCGGCGATTCCGTCAGAATTGATAGAAAGTGAATTGTTCGGACACGAAAAAGGGTCGTTTACAGGTGCGCATAAAAATAGAGTAGGGAAGTTTGAGCAAGCGAATGGCGGGTCTATCTTTTTAGATGAGATTGGAGACATGAGCTTAAAGGCGCAAGCGAAGGTATTGAGAGCCTTGCAAGAAAGTAAGATTACAAGAGTTGGTGGCGATAAGGAAATTAAAGTAGACGTAAGAGTCTTAGCGGCAACGAATAAGGATTTGCGAGCAGAAATAGCTGCGGGTCGTTTTAGAGAGGATTTATACCACCGGCTAGCGGTAATCATTATAGACGTACCACCATTGAATAATAGACGAGGAGACATTCCTGGTTTGGTCCAACACTTTATTACGATTATTTGCCAAGAATACGGAATAGCCGTCAAGAAAGCATCTAAAGAAGCGATTACTGCTTTGCAGAATGTAAATTGGACTGGTAATATTCGGGAATTAAGAAACGTAGTAGAACGATTGATTATTCTAAGTGGTGAGGAAATCACGGATAAAGATGTCTTCAGCTACGTGGTACCCTCAAGCAGTACTAAAAACAGCAAGTTCAAAGAAATTTTTGAACAGTTTAATAGCGTAGACGAATTACAGAAATTTATCAAAGAAGAATATTCGAATTATAAATCGAATTAACTTGTTTGAAATTAATACTATAAAAAAAGCCCATCAATTGATTTTGATGGGCTTTTTTAGTTATGAAGTACCAATTTTTATATTTCCACCGTATTCAAAATATGTTCTAAATATTGCATCAATTCCCGTTTCTTTTTACTAGGGGCGAAGATAAATCCATCTAATAAAAAGAGTTCGTTGCTTTCAGGATTATGGACCAAATAGCTGATAAAAGGGCCGCCCATATAATCATTATTCAGTTCCCATATCCCTTTAGCTTCTACGGCAAAAAGGTTATTGAAGTCTACGTTTTTGACAAACATAGGGAGGTCTTGGTCATTGACCAACATATAAGACTCTCTGACATCAGAAGAAACATATTGCCTCGTAATCGTATCTCTTAATGCTTTAATACCTTCATAACTTAACTGTTCTTTGGCGGTGTAGGGTAATTTATGCAGCAAAATATTACTACTAAATTCTTTTGTCATTTTCCGAATCCACATAGTATTTTCTTCCTCCATCGCTACAAAGTAATCAGCAGGAACTTTTAACTTAATGCCCATAGCTTCACTGATATTAGCTTCTACTTTTCTACTTTGCCCACCAGCATAAACATTGGCGGCGATTAACTCCTCATCTTCTTCTTTGATGCGTTTGAGGATGGTCGAATAATTATTTTTAATATTGGCTAATAGAGATTCTTTATTAGTCCCAAACATATAAACATTCAACTGCCCCAAGGCATATTTATCCTTCTTTTGAATATTTCCATAGCCTTTTCCTTGTTTGGCACTCAAAATTCTTTCTGAGCCGACATCCTCTTGCATCAGCGCAGCGGTTTCGGAAGATTTATCGGTGATGTCGCTGAGGTAAATATAAGTGCGCAATTCTCTTCTAATAGGGTCTTTATCAAGGTCTAAAGGCGTAAAATGCTTTAGGTCTAAAATAGGTTCCGGTTGTGGTAGAATTAAGAAAGCGGAAGAAAAGTAAAAACGAAAAGTATCTCCCACTTCTCCTTCCCATACATCCCTGTCCGCCACGACAACTACATGATTGGCTTTGCCAAAGGCATTGGCTTTAGCAGAAAGTCGACTACGTGCTTCCTCTGAACAACTCGTGCAAATGAAGGCAGCAATAGCTAATGCAAAAAGCCCTTTCCAGCAGGTTTTGAAATTTATTTCTTTCATAAAATTGTTTATGTTTTTAGGCGACTTAATCATTATAAGAAATAAAGTTAAGTGCCGTAAAGTATTTTGAATATCAAAGTTAGTAAGGAAAATCAATAAATTCTGTCTTACCAACATAAATAAAGATGCAGTATCTATTTTTTTTGGTGGGAATTTAGTTTAAATAAACGTTCTTTAGGTTGATATTTTTTAACCACAGTAGTCACATAGTGAAAACAAACACATAGAACGCATAGTTTTCTTACTCTTCTTCCTTAAAAGGCTTCTTTTGATTGCGCGGATGGAAACTGAGAATCGTAGACCGCAAATATTCGGTATCGAGGTGTGTATAGATTTCAGTGGTCGTGATAGATTCATGTCCTAGCATATCTTGAACTGCTTTCAAATCGGCACCACCTTCTACCAAATGTGTCGCAAAGGAGTGACGAAAAGTATGCGGACTTACATTTTTTTGAATGGCTGCTAAAGCCGCAGCTTCTTTCACAATATTAAAGACCATGATGCGACTTAATTTTTTACCTCGTCGATTGAGGAATAAAAAATTAGCATGTTCCTTATGAATATTTTTTTGCAGATTTCGAATACTGTCAATGTAAAAACCAATATGTTTAATCGCTTCCTCTCCAATCGGCACAATCCGCTCTTTGTTATTTTTACCAATCACCTTTATAAAACCAACTTCTTTATAAAAATTAGAGAGTTTTAGGGTAATCAATTCACTCACGCGAAGGCCACAAGCATACAAAGTTTCTAACATAGCTCGATTTCTCACACCATGTGCATGACTCAAGTCAATCGTTGCCAGCATTGCCTGAATTTCATCATAAGCCAATACTTCAGGGATTTTTCTGTGCAAACTTGGGCTATCCAAGATGGCAGTAGGATTCTCCTCAATAATATCTTCGACCATTAAAAATTTATAGAATGCTTTCACCCCAGAGATAATCCTAGCTTGCGAATTCGCCCCTAAGCCTATTTCATTAATCCATTGGATGAAGTCTCGTAAGTGGGTAGGTTGTACTTCTTTTGCCTTAAGTTCATATTGATGAATGACTAAAAACTCTACTAGTTTTTGCACATCACGGATATAGTTTTCTATAGAATTAGGCGACAGGTTTCGCTCCAATTTCATATAGGCTTTGAATCCTTTAAGGATAGGTGTCCAAGAAGTAGTCGTCAAATTTTAAGGATTAGCAGAGGGCAGAGGGCTAAGGGGGTGGGGCAGAGGGATATTGCGCCGACCAAAAACCAATTGCCGAATTAGAGACAAATAAAATTTAAATGTAAAAGTAAGGATAAAACTATTCTAACTAAAGCAATCGGAAAATAGCTATTCAAAATTTTGAAAATTACACCTTAAAAAATTCATCGTTCATCATTCATCATTCCTCATTCCTAAAAATACCTAGGATTATGAATAACCTTTGGCAGTTGGCCTCGCTTACTTTTACGATTTTCTTTAGGACTTCTTTTCCCAATAAAGTATTGTAAGTCAATAGAAAAAAAATTGCCTTGCTTGGCGATATCGACCGTTTCAAAAATACTAGGGGTGTCCACTAAAATAGTTCCTTTTGTTCTACTACTAAATGGAGTGTGTACACTAAATCCCATGTAAAGAATCTTACCATTTTTAAATTCCTTTTGGAAGCCTAAAGCACCGACAAAAGCAGCATTTATTTTATTGGTTGTACGTATATTTTCTGTCAAAGTAGCTTCTCCAAAAGTGTAAATAGTATTGCTTTGTAAACTAGGCGTAGTGCTGAAATTTAGACCACCTTTCACAATTGGAAAAATCCGTTTACCTTTAAAACTTTTGTACCAATACTTTTGTCTGGCAGGTCGTATGATGAACAGTAGAGGAGCAGAAAAGGTTAATTGTTCTTGAAAAGTAAAGCGATTTTCATAGCGATAATTATACCCACCATAAGCGACATTCAATCCATATTCAGCAAAGACATAATATTGATTAGAGAATTTAGCAAATTCCCATCGATACTTAAATAATTTGCTACGAGCCACCAGTCCAAAAGAACTACCGATGAAAAAATCACTTTGGATGGGAATATCTACGGAAGTCGGATTGGTAATAATGGTCCTACTAGAATTAATTCCCGATTGAAAACCAACGGCAAAATTATTGCGTTGGCCAAATACCGGCGAAAGGAAAAGAAAGATGGCGAAAAGGTAAAAGAGGCGTCTATACATAAAAAAGCATCGTTGGTTAAGGACAGTAAAAACTAAAAGTACATTTTGTCAGTCGAATCAACTAATAGAACGGTCCACTTCAAGAGATTTAGTTGATTCGACTGACTAAAGAAAAATGTACTTTTAGTTTTGTCTAACTATTAATTCTTCAACGATGCTTTTTATTCTTTTATGTGAATCTAGTATTTATTAACAGTTGGTCTAAACCAAATTATTGCGAGTATCTCTTTCTAAAGTAGCATGAGCGTAATTGCCATAAGAGAAAGAAAGGGAGACTAATCGCCAACCATCTTTTGCAAGTTCGTTGATTCGCTTTTCAATAGCTTTTTCTACAACAGTTAAAGACCACATGCTCGATTCTCTTATTATTAAGTACTCCATCATAAGGCATTCATTTTAAGGGTTTTAAAATATTGATTACCCTAAAATTGCCTTAAAAAGCAGAGTAAAGCCACTTTTTTCGATGAACCAAGTAGAAAAGTAGCTTTTCCAAGCAGCTAATCGATGAGTAGCTCCAATCCTATAACCAGTGGTCGTTCACTTTTTTCCCATCCACAGTAACTACTGTCAACTCATCAGAAGGATACCAAAAAATAGCGCCTGATTTATCACAAACCGCTAGCATTTTATGGACGCCTTCATTAACGGTTTCTTCAAATAGACTACCTTTCATTTCGGAACGATAAACCCCAAGACCTGTTCCTAAAAGGAGAAATGCTTCATGAGTATCCTTATGTTCTACAAAAACTAGCATAGTTTAGCTATTTTTATTTCCTTAATTACCATTGCTATTGCCACTACTAACTAGACTTTAAAAATTTTAATATCAATTTCAATAGCAACCTCAATTTGCCTCATCTACTGCCCCTACTACTGCCACTGCCCCTACTACTGCCACTGCCCCTGCTACTGCCTACTAAATCACCCCGCAGGGTCCTTCTTCAAAGTAAAAGTCCGAGTAACAGGATTCAATTTAGTCGGTACTTTTTCTCCACTATTAAAGACCAACGTCAACGTAATCGTATTTTCTCCGTAAGGTAAACCTTCGATAAAATAAGACTGCCATTTGTCGATAAGGTGTCGTTCGCCATTAATATCTGCATAGACTTTATAAGCCTGTCCTTCCAAATCAGCGTTAATTAAATAAAAATCAAGCATCACTTTCTCTGCATCTTTCCCAACATACGTACCTTTTGGTCGACTATAGAACAAGACTGGGTCTTTGATATTTGACCGAGCATAAATAGAATTATCTCTCACACTCACTCTATGGGCAACAAACGCATCCGGTGTTTTAATACTTTCGTGGTAAGATTTACCCAAAAATGCCAACATATAATATCGACCATCTTCTTTTGTGTAATCAAAATTATTGGTATACTTGGCAGCGTAAGGCGCATCATCAAAGATTAAGTGAATGTGCTGTCCTTTATCAGAGTTGGCGCACATTAAATCGCCAGCGTCTGTTGTTTGGGCACCTAATTGATAATTATTGACATTGAAGCCAAATTGTCCGTTTGAAAAATGACTATACTCTATTTTTGCATTGGGGAATTCGACGCCTGAGTTCACAGGAGTTAAAGTATATTGTTTGCCACCTGTTGTTTTTGCGGCAGGAGCCGTAGCCGTAGGAGTAGTCGCATCAGTAGCAGTAGCAGCTTTACTACTCGTATCCGCATTTTGACAACTCGATAATAATAAGATAGCGAAGCATAAAAAGTTGGTAAAAAATCGCATATTTTAATGTTTTGATAAATAATTTTAAACAGGTGTAATCGAATAACTTGCCAATGTTAAATTTAAAATTTATCGAATATGAGTGATGGCTCGATTGTCTGGTTGCTTGTTTGTTGGCAAAATAACCATCAAACAATTTAGCCATCAAAACCCCAAGGAGTCTAAATTTAAAATAGCCTCATATTATAAAATTAGCTAATTTAGCATTGTCAAGATAAAATACAAAATTAAAGAAAACATTAATACGAAATATAAATAAATTCGTTTTATCTGAAACACCTACTTTTACAAAAATTATTTAACGATGAACTATAAATGATGAACGATGAATGCTGCATATTGCACAATTCATCGTTCATCGTTCATCGTTCATTGTCATTCATCATTCATCATTTAAATGGTCGTCATAGGTTGCTCTGGCAGCACAGGAAGTTCTTTATTAAAAACGATACTGAATCGGCATTCACAAATCTTTGCGGGGCCAGAGGCAGCTTTGTTTGCCTTTCCACAAGTTTATGACAATTGGGCAGTTTGTAAAAAAAAGCTACTAAAAGGAATCAAAAATGAGGATTGGCAATTGCGGAAAGGAATGATTTTGCTACAACCCGAATTTGGATGGGAGCGGCAGGAATTAGAACAAATGATAGCAGTTTCCAATTCTTTTCAATCCTTTATAAAAGCATTTTTTGATAAGCCATTAAAGCAAACGGGTAAAACAAATTGGATAGCCAAAACACCTGCCAATGCCATAGGCATGGCACCATTCTTAGCCCACTTTCCAGCAGGCAAAGTAATCCAAACCATTCGGAATCCATATGATACCATAGCCTCCTTGATGGCAAGAGGCATCAATGTATATGCTGCCACGGCCTATTATGTATACAATACCGCTGCGGCTACTTCCAATCGAGGAAATCAACGGTATTACGAAATTAGATACGAAGATTTAGTAGCCAATCCAAGGTCAATAATAAAGAATTTATTAAACTTTTTGGAGTTGCCATTTGAGTCAGAGATACTGGTGGCAAAACATGAAAAAAGAGCCGAACCAACCGCCATGAAAGGGTGGAAACATGAAGAAACGGCAGCAGTAAAAACTTCTAGTATTGGTCGATTTCAGGAACTAGAAGTAGCACAAAAAGAGTTGATTAAGGCGGCATTCTCGGCATTTTATATTAGTAAAAGTTACCAACAAAAAAGAGCAATAAAGTATGCTGATGGAGCTAAACTATGTGAGGTTTTAGGCTATGAATATTTACCTGGTGATACTGTAAAGTATTCATTTTTATTAAAAAAATATAGATGGAGAGACCAACTTTCTAGAGTGAAGCATGGATTCTATGGACAGTTTTCAGATTATCCAGGACAGTTAAAGGCGCTAAAAATCACTTCGTAGAATTGTCGCCCATTGTCATAAATTAAGAAAAAACAAATAGGTTAAATGTTTATTGAGAGAAAGATTGACTAAATTTTTATTTTTAAAATATTGATTATCAATATTTTATTAAGAACAGGTGTTAACTGCATCTTTTTTGATATAGTATAAATTTTAATAAATAATTTGCCTTTTATATAAAAAAAATAGAATATTGTAGTCACATAATTACTATCACACCTACTTTACTTAAAACATAAATGAAAAGGCTTTTGCTTTTTTTTAAAAATTTATGTTACTATCCTTTCCACAAAAGATTCATCATCTATCCAAATAATGGAATCTAAATGATTTCCATTAACACCTATTTAAAACTAAAAAAGATATAGCTATTTAAATAGCTTACAGATATTGCTTTGCGATACGCAACCCCCTTTAATGCGTAATCGAAAAAATTATAATCCAAAACTCAATTAAGTGCCATAGTTATTTGAAAATAACGTTGGTGTTAAAAATGATTTTCCATGAACCGAAAAAAATTACTTTACTATCCTACGGGTTGCCATCGCGACCATTTTATATCTGAGCTTAGGCAATGTTTAAATTATTTTGACGATTAAATTTTAATTGTTTCTAAACATCCTAAGTCCATTACAAAATACCTACGAGAATTTACTGAAAATCATTACTAAAGAAGACCTTTAGGTTTATCGCATATCCCATCGATGATACCTAAAGGAAGACTGAACTATCCAAAGTCAAAAATTAGTACGTGAATACGAAGGCCTTACATAAATGAAGTAAGGTCTTAGCATTCTTTTACCAAAACTCAATTTTTCCCATGAACAGAAATTTATGCTTATCTGTGATAAGTAAGTGTACCAAGCGTATGCCTACTTGTCGATTGAATTCGATTTTTTTGTGGACGCTGATTTTAAGCGTATTTATTATTTCTCCCTCTTTTGCAGACAATGACCTAAAAGAAAATGCTGATGCAGCATTAAATACCCCCTTTTCCAGTGCTTTACCCTTAGCACAAACTTTTGTGATGCCCCACGATGGCAAAGCAGTAACGCAGACCATTTTGGATTGTGCTGCCCAAAACAAATTTACTGATGATGGTAGCGATTTTTCCAATTATGGAGATGCGTCGGCAAGACAAGATACCATTTCGATTTGTCCAGACAATCCTTGGCAGCGAGTGAAAGTAGAATTTACAAAAGTTGATATTGCTACTGACGACACTTTATCAGTTTACGATGGTGATTTAGCTACGCTTAGAAACAATGGAGCAGCCTTTATTGGAAAAAGCACAGGTGTTGGCGTTTCCCAAATGTTTGGCGGTTGGGTAGTAGCGAATTGTTCTCCAGCTATTAATCCTTCTGGCTGTTTGACTTTTGTTTTTGCCACCAATGGAGGCCTTACTAAAGGTGCTGGTTGGGAAGCTTGGGCTACTTGTAGTGACCGAGCGATTACCTTGACCCCACCAACATTTGCTAATACCCAAATAGCCTGTGGAGAGACTTCTAAGTTTATCACGATTGATGCAGCGACGATAACCGCTGCTTGTGGTACGATTGCGAATGATACCACCAACGTCCGTATTAGTAATGCTTTGGGAACGGTTTGTTTGGATACCATGTTGTCGAAGAACCAAGGTATGTTCATCCATAAAGAATTTGGTTTAGGTTCTTATTTAGTTACCTACACTTTAAAGAGTGACCCAACTAAAACAGTCTTGACCTACTTTGCGGTCAACGAACCAAGTTTAGTTTGCAACGACCAATTATTTGTGCCTTTAGGTTCAGGATGTAGGGTCACGTTGACACCTGATATGGTCTTAGAAAATCCTTGTGATACGATTCAAGATACGATGTATTATCAGATGACGGTTAAAGACGCTTCAGGTAAAATATTAGCATCAGGAACAGGCATAGCAGGAGATTATCCTTCTTTGACCAAGGAGCAAGTTAATAGTTGTAATAATCTTTTTCAAGTAGAAATAACGCGAGTTTATTATGATGGACTCAACCTACCTTTCTGTAATAATGGACGGCAAGAAACAACTTGCTCGACCAATATAACTTTTGCGGATAACACCCCACCTATCTTCACCAAAGCAGTTTCAGCAGACACCGTGTTTGCTTGCGAACCTACTTTGTCAGAAGAAGGTTTAATGTTGACTCGACCGAATGCTGTGGACAACTGTGTAGACGCTAAAGTGACTTTCCAGAGTGCTAATTTATTGAGCCAAACCAATGATTGTGAAGAAGCGACTTACCTCGTAACTTGGACAGCAGCAGATAATTGTGGCAATGTGACCAATTTAAAAGACACGGTTCGAGTGATGCGACCAGGTATTGATAAAATTGTCAAAGTACCAGATGCAATCTTAAGTTGTGGAGAAGATAATATGTCAACTGCCTTAGATTTAAATAGAACAGGGGCACCAGGATTGGTATTAGGTCTACAAAGAAATGGTGTATTTTTTCCAACGGATACCCTTACATTAAGTGAAGATGAATACATCTGCAAATATATTTTGACCAAAAATGACAAACGGCTTAATTCTACTTGTGGGTCAAAATATTTCCGTTATTGGACATTGGTAGATTGGTGTAGCAATGTTGGACCAATGCCAATTGACACCCAAGCTATTATCTTTAAAGATACGATAGCGCCAACAATCAAATGTACCGAATATACTACTTTAGCAACAGCTGAAAAAATTTCTTTGTCTCATTTTGATTGTACAAAATCGCTTTCTTTTTACCCTCCATTAGCTTCCGATAATTGTGATTCCCGCCCAATTGTATCTGAGTATACAGTAGAGCAGTATGAAAATGGTGGTTGGTGGAAATTAGGAAATACACTAGCCCAAACAGGTGGATTAGAAACAGGAACCTACCGAGTAGGGTATCGTGCTTCGGATGAATGTTTTGAGCAAATCAAAGAAGATAGTTGTTTCCGGTATTTTGTTTTAGAAGATTTGACGAAGCCATCTGCTGTTTGTCAAGACAAACTCACTATTTCCATCGCTAGTGATTTTGCTCGAATTCGTGCAACGGATATAGATGCAGGGAGCTGGGACGCCTGTGGCGTAGAAAGTATTTTGATAAGGCGACAAGTTTGTGACCAAACAGGTATTTGGCAAGGTGGTGTCAATAACTATGTAAAAAACAGGTTAGGGAATAAGCTAGACCCGACAGGTTGGGGAGATTTTGTGGATTTTTCTTGCTGTGATATACACAAAACAGTGATGATAGAATTATTAGTGATTGATAAAAATGGTAATTATAATTACTGTTGGATGGAAGTAGTCGCAGAAGATAAAATTGACCCCGTATGTGTCAATTTACCAAATCAATGGGATTACTGTGATAATTTCCATAATGGAGAATTAGGAGTTGTAACAGACACGGACGGCGACAGAAATTATGACAATAATGAGTGGTTGCCTTTGGAAGGTGATTTGGTGGATGTTTATAATAATAAATATGGAAAACCATTGGAAGCCTGTGTAGACAATCTGACTTGTGAACAATTAAGTTTAGAGCAGCAATATCAATTGATTGACATGGAGTGTGGTGTTTATCAAGCGAAAAGACGGTATAGAGTAAAAGATTGGACAGGAAATGTATCAAATTGGTCAGAGCAAAACATCAGTATCGAATACCGACCAAATTGGAAAATCACCTTACCTGTAGACTGGGAAGGAACATGTGGAGACGGCGTACCAGAGGCGGAATTATTGATAGAAAATGGCTATTGTGATTTAATGTCTTATGAGTCTTATGACCAACAATTTGATATTGTCAATGATGCTTGTTTTAAAGTTATTAGAACTTACCATATTATCAATTGGTGTAAATATACGGCAGGACAATCACCCGTTAATTTGAATCGAATTGCTAATGCCCAAGGAAATGTTGTAAATCAACAAACGATAACAAGTGCTCAATATGGCGGTGATGCTTATTACACCTATACTCAGATTTTGAAGGTAAATGATACGGAAGCACCGACCGTAACAATTGCAGATGTCACAGAATGTATTGAAAGTAGCAATGGTTGTAGTGCCACTAAAACTTTCTCCGCTACAGGAACGGATTGTAATCAAGCTTCAAGTGAAAGTTTAGATTTTCACTATCAGGTATATGAAAATAATGTGATTCAATGGAGTGGATATAATAGTTCTTTTAATTGGGAAGTAGCGCCAAATGTTACTTATAAAATCAAGTGGCAAGTGTCTGACAAATGTGGTAATAATGCATTGGTAGAAAAAAGTTACACTTTCAAAGATTGTTACAAACCGACGCCTTATTGTTTAGATGGTTTAGCATTGGAGTTAGGTTCAAATAAAGAAGTAGCGATTTGGGCAACTGATTTTGATGTCAACAGTTCGGACAATTGTACCATAAAGGATAATTTAGATTTTAGAATGTGGCATAGCTCTTTGCCAGTGGAAGCACCAACCACGATAGCAGGAGTTTTGGCATTGCCAACGAGTGTATCCTTAAATTGTGATTATATCGGCAATCAACCAGTGAATGTCTATGTTATTGACGAAGCAGGGAATTATGATTTCTGTGTGACGTATATGCAGGTACAAGATAATATGGGAGTATGCCCAGCATCTGGTGGTATGGTAGCAGGTAGGATTTATACAGAGTTTGGGGCAGCAGTGCAAGAGGTAGAAGTAAGCGTAGAGAATATAGACAACACAGCCATGATGACCGAGTCAAATGGTAGTTATGCTTTTGATGTAACAGGAAGTGCCAATTACACGATTTTACCAGAAAAGAATATTAATATTTTAAATGGTGTTTCAACTTTTGACTTAGTAAAAATCACAAAGCATATTCTAAGAAAGGAAGAATTCACTTCCCCTTACCAATACATTGCAGCAGATGTCAATGCTTCTGGAGATATTAGTACCTTCGATATTATCCAATTGAGAAAGCTAATTTTGAACCTGACGTCAGCATTTCCCAATGATAATACTAGCTGGCGTTTTGTAGATGCAGGCTATGAATTCACGACCAATAATCCAGCTGCGGAATCATTCCCAGAGTACATTGAAGTTAATAATTTGACGGGTACGATGCCAGATTTAGACTTCATTGCGGTAAAAGTTGGAGATGTAAATGGTAGTGCTGCAGCTAGTGCTTTAGTCACGGCAGAAGAGCGAAGCAAAGATGGGGCTATGTTTGTAGAAATAGTTGATAGACAAGTAGTTGCAGGAGAGGTTGTTGAAGTTGCTTTTGCAGCAAAGGATTTCAAAAACATCGAAGGATACCAGTTTACATTACAATTTGATGGTTTAGAGTTAATTGATTTTGTAGCTGGAATTGCGACTGAAGCCAACATCGGATTTACCCTTAAAGACCGAGGTTATTTAACGACTAGTTGGAATAATACCACAGTGCAACCAAACGATAATACGACTGATTTATTCCGTCTAACCTTTAAGGTGACAACCAGCGGTTCTTTACTTTCCTTATTAGACATTAATTCTGATTTTACATCCTCAGAAGCTTACCGCAACGACGGAACGCTATTAGGTGTAGCACTTCAATCAAAAGGGAGTGCTTCCCTTTATCCGTCTTTTGGATTACAGCAAAACACGCCAAACCCATTTACTAACCGTACCATGGTTGGGTTTGAATTACCAACCGCTGCCACTGTCGAATTAAACATTATCGATATGCATGGACAAGTAGTTCAGACAAAGCAAGGAGCGTTTGCAAAGGGGCATCAACAAATAGAAGTACAAGCAGTAGACTTACCAAACGGTACTTATTACTATCAACTAGTGACCCCATTCGGTGTGGAAGCTAAGAAAATGATAGTATTGAGGTAGGATAATCTGTGGAATTAAAAAAGGTCTCAGAACAAGCTTCCCTTCCGCTATGCGGGTTTTAACTTGTTCAGACGCGAGAAAGAGATAGAACTACAAAATGCCCCCAGCAATTTTTTGTTAGTTTTGTAGGATTACAACAAAGCGAGCGTCATTGGCTTCGGTCAATGACGCTTCGTTGTTTTTGCAGACTTAGTAAGTTTACAACGAAGTTGTTTGAATACTACTAATTGGCTATAAGTACGTGGACACAATTATCTTTAGCTTATAATGGATTCTTTTTCCGCTAGCTGCCTATCCGCTTTGCGGTTCTTAAGCTGCGCTTGTTCATCCTTAGAATTTTATTCAAGAGCAAAGGCTATTAAAGAAAATTATAAGAAAAACTATCAAAAAAATAACCTCATTCTATTTCTAAATTTAATTATGTCCAAGTACTTATCTTTAAATTTATTTTTTTTCTAAAAACGTTTTCATTGCCTCCCAACTCAAAGTCGCACACTGCAAACGTCCAGGAAAATCCTTCGCTGCAGCGAAAGCTTCAAATTCCTCTTTCTCATTTTCTTGACTCGTATCTGGAGAAACAACTGCTTCGAATTCCTGACAAAGGGCTAATGCTGCGC
>CALJVJ010000318.1 GCA_937974625.1 uncultured Saprospiraceae bacterium | reverse complement strand
GATATCAACAAATCTCTAATTTTCTAGACGGAAAACTATCCGCCACAGAAAAAACGGCACTCGCCCAATGGCGAAAAGCCAATCCTGAAAATGAAAAACAATTCCAAGAAGTAAAATTTCTTTGGCAGAAAGCAGGCCTTGCAAAAAAGAAAAAAGCAGCGCTTAAAATAGATGTCCATGCAGCATTAGCAAAAGTACATCAGCAGTTACCTAAGACCGCTAAAGTAATCCCACTTCGAAGACGTTTGTTAAAATATGTATCGGCGGCATCCGTCCTACTAGTATTGGGCTTAATAACATGGATGAACTTTTCCCCAACGGTGGAAATGGTACAAGTAGCAACAAATGCCAATGAAACCAAACAAATTAGCTTACCAGATAATAGTACCGTTTGGTTGAATGAAAACTCAACGATTAGCTACCCCAAAGTCTTTGCCGAAGCAACTAGAAATGTAAGCATGGAGGGAGATGCTATTTTTGAAGTGACGCACAATCCACAACAGCCTTTTGTTGTTGCAACCAATGATTTAATGGTCAAGGTACTGGGAACTAAATTTAATGTACAATCGAATAATTCCGAAACTAAATTCGCAACTGTTCATGTGTTGCATGGAAAAGTACAAGTCCAACGCAAGGAAATGCCTTCCGATAAAGTAATCTTAGAAAAAGGCATGACTGCTCTACATGACCGAAATAAGAATCAACTATTACTATCAGAGGATTTTCGGATTAACCAACTTTTTTGGCAAACACAAACGCTTTCTTTTAACTCCAATACCCTGCAAGAAGTCATGGAAGATCTTGGCACAGCTTATAATAAAGAGATTTCTATCACTAATCCAAAGGTGTTAACCTGTCTATTTACAGGAGTTTTTGAATATAAATCACTTGATGAAATATTATCGAGTTTACAACCCATTTATGGCTTTAAAATAAAGTCGATTGATTCAAAAACCCTCGAATTAAACCAAGGACTATGCAATTAATAACAGACGTAAGTCAGACATTTTTGTCTGGGAAAATATATAGACAGCTCAGACAAGAATGTCTATGCTACGGAACATTTTTCACATTATTCGTTTTGTGCTTTGGCACTACTTTACCAGCACAAACCAAAACCTTAGATCAAACCGTCAAATTAAAAATAAAAGAAGGCACCACCTTAGATGTTTTACACCAAATAGAAAAACAAGCTAATGTCAATTTTATTTATAATCCCAATGATTTAGCTCTTAATAAATTATTTACTTTTCGTAAAAAAGAGCGAACGATTAAAATGGTCTTAAGCCAAGTATTTGAAAAAAGTCCAATTACCTATAAAGCGGATGGCAATCAAATTATTTTATACAAAACTCAGTCGAAAAAAATAAATTATCGAGTAAATAAACCACCACAAAAAACGAAGAACCTTGTTCTTTCTGGTTATTTATTGGATGCGACTTCAGGAGAAGCAATGATTGCAGCTTCCATTTATGAACAAACCAGTTTTGTGGCAACCACCACTAATAATTTTGGGTTTTTCAGTTTGACTTTGCCTCCAGGAGCGCATACTATTGTTGTTTCTTTTATTGGATATGAAACACAGGAAATTAAAGTCAAGGAAACGAAACAAATAACCATAAAATTACAACCGACAACTAATGAATTGACGGAAGTAGTTGTTAGTGCTACCAAAGCAAAAGTCGAAGCCGAAGATCCTGTTAAATCAGCTCAAATTGGGGTCATGCGAATTTCGGCTAATAAATTAAAATCTATTCCAGCTCTTGCAGGAGAAGCGGACGTTTTGAAAGCGATTACTTTATTGCCTGGGATAAAACCAGGGGTAGAAGGGGCAGCAGGTTTTTATGTAAGAGGTGGCGGGCCTGACCAAAATTTGATTTTATTAGATGGTGTACCGATGTATAATCCTTACCATTTATTTGGACTTTTGTCTACGTTTAACCCCGATGCCATTAATAATATCGAAGTGACTAAAGGGGCTTTTCCAGCCCGCTATGGTGGTCGTTTATCATCGGTGTTAGATATTATTACCAAAGATGGAAATAATCAGAAATGGGAAAAGAAAATTTCTTTGGGCTTATTATCCGCTAAAGCTTCTATAAATGGGCCTCTAATTAAAGACAAAAGCTCTATTTCCATATCTGCTAGAAGAACTTTATTAGACTTACTGATTGCGCCAATAGCAGCAGAACGGGAGCGGGGTTTTAAAAGAGTAACTACTTATAATTTTGGGGATGTCAATCTAAAATACAACTATAAAATATCTAATAAAGATAAACTGTATGTAAGTGGTTTTTATAGCCGTGATGCCTTAAAAATACGAGAAAAAACAAAGGATGAAGGCTCCGCCATTCAAAAATTAAGAAATAGAGAAGGTTGGCAAAATGGTTTTGGTTCTTTTCGCTGGAATCATTTATTCAATGACAAATTATTTTTGAATACAACTGCCTATTATTCCAATTACAATTATTTCACGACCGAAAGAAAAGAAGTAGAAAGTCAAGATGAAACCTTGGTTTCCAATGTGTTACAAGAAGAAGAATATCGGTCAAAAATCAATGATATAGCCATCAAACAAGATTATCATTATTACCTCAATCAACAGCACAACATCCGCTTTGGAGGAAGTGTCATTTTCCACAATTTTAAGCCAGGCGTAAGTACGCTTTACCAAAAAACAGGAGAAGAAACAATACGAGGGGCTTTTCAAAATAATACGACCAAAGCCAAAGAATTTGGGCTTTATATAGAAGATAATATCGCCTTTGGTAAACGATTAAAATTGAATTTAGGGGTACATGCCTCTGCGCTATCTGTCCAAGAAAAGTTTTATAAATCTATACAACCACGGGCTAGTTTCAACTTATTGTTAGCAGATAATTTTTCCCTAAAAGGTGGTTACGCCCAAATGACTCAGTATCTGCATTTATTAACCAGTAGTGAACTCACTAAATCGACAGATTTGTGGGTGTCTGCAACTAAAAATACCTTGCCTGCTAATGCCACCCAATTTTCTTTTGGAACTGCTTTTAATTTGGGTAAATATGGCATCGAACTAGAAGGTTACTATAAAGAAATGACCCAATTGATTGATTATAAAAATGGCAATGAATTTTTAGTTAATAATGATAATTGGGAGAACAAAGTAGGTCGTGGGGAAGGAGAATCTTATGGTGTAGAGTTGTTTATACAAAAAAAGAAGGGTCTATTAACGGGTTGGTTGGGTTATACAATTTCGTGGACCAACCGAACCTTCGATTTTCTAAATGGGGGAAAATCTTTTCCTTATACGTATGACCGTCGACACGATATTTCTCTCGTTGGCAACTACCAATGGAATGATAAATGGTCTTTTAATGGAACTTGGGTGTTTTATTCAGGCAATTATGCCACTATTCCAACACTTAACCATATTAATCCCAATTTTCAGTTTGATGATAAATATGCATGGCTTCAATTTCCCAACGAAGAATCAGCAGTTTTCGCCATAGATTTAAAAAACCCAGGTATCAATGATGTTTCGGACAAAAGAAACAATTATAAATTACCTGATTATCATCGTTTGGATTTATCCGCTACCATGAAAATCGTTACCAAAAAAGGGCGTGAAGCAGAATGGACTTTTGGGCTAACTAATGCCTATAATAAATTTAATCCTTGGCGTTTTAGTGATGTTGCAAGGGATAATGATAACGATGGAAATGGTTCAAAAATAACCGCTCAATCGGCATTCCCTATTATGCCTACGGTGAGTTATTCGATTACACTTTAAAGAGGTCAGATACCAAATGACATTGTTATCAAACCGTCTTAGACCATCAAATTTATTCCTAAATTAAATCTCAATCAATATGAAAAATTATCAAAAATCATATCCACTATTCTTTTTCGCTTTATTATTTACAGCTTGTACCAAGGACATTTATATTAAAGATTTAGTTGAAGAAAAAAATACAATAGTCGTCAATAGCTTGATGAATAACACACACCCCTTAAGTGTAACCGTAACAAAAGGTTTTCTTTATGAAAGCGAGAAAACGATTGAAGAAATAGTGGAAGCAAGCGTCTTGACGGAAGCCAAAGTAGCTGTTTATGAAAATGGCAACTATATAGAAGATTTGGTTTACCAAAAAACACCTGCGATGGATATTGGAGAGTTTACTGCCAGTTTTGTCCCAAAGATTGGTGCAAAGTATCAAATAGAAGCAACTGCTGAAGGATTCCCTGTTGCCACAAGTATAGGCGAAGTGCCTAAGGGCGTTGACATAGTAGATGCTAGTGTCAAATATAGTGGTGGCAACTCCTATCCTTTTAGTTTTACGCTGAATGACCCCGCTGAGGAAAATTTTTATTATTTAAAAATGTACTTCAATGGCTATCTTTTAGATAGTTTGACCCAAACTAGAATTGATAAAGGTCGGTATGTTGTAGAAATTCCAGAAGGAGCATTGCCTCAAGCAGAGCGCTATGTGGACAATGGCTATCTTTTCAAAGATGATGCTTTGGGCGGAAAAACCATTACTATTTCAGGTATTGCCAAAGCAGGTCGCCCCTTACATTCTACAATAGCTAATACGCGAGAAGAACGAGAATTGCTAAAATCTATCCAGCTAGATACCACGCAGTTATTCATTCATTTAGAAACGCTGTCAGAAGATGCTTATAAATTTCATAAGAGCAATTCCGCTCCGCTACAAATAAATGATGATTTTTTAAATGAATCTACTACTGTTTACAGCAATGTGGAGAATGGCTTGGGCCTTTTTGCGGGGACTTATATTTCGGAAGTTGGGGTTGATGTGACACAATAGTTTTTCAAAATATAGTAGACATTATTCTGAAACGATACAGCCTGCCAGTACTTGGAGTGGTAGCAGTTCCTCCCATACGAAAAATTTTAGAATAAACTAAAATCTAAATTTCTATAAGTTTTGCTCGCCGCAGGCGAAGTAATAAACTAAATTATTTCATAAAATTACCCAATAATAAAAATTAAAAATCATGAAGAATTTACCTTTAATGTACTTAGCGATGCTATGCCTTTTATTCACTAATTGCGAAAAAACGATTGGTCCAATTGACGGGCCTCTTAATCCCAAAGTTATTGGATTTACCCAAAAATTAACGGACTTATACGATGCTTCCGAATTACCAGGCTTTGCAGTAACTGTTATCAAAGATGGCAAAATCAATTATCAAAAAGCTTTTGGTTTAGCCAATGTTGAAAAAAACATTGACTACACGAATGAGACTGCTCAACCGATTGGTTCTATTAGTAAAACATTCATCGGTGTGGCTTTGATGAAAGCCATCGAACAAGGACATTTTACTTTAGAAACAGAAATTAATGATATACTGCCTTTTGAGGTGGCAAACCCTCATAATACTGCTCCTATTAAAGTAAAACATTTGGTGACCCATACCGCAGGCTTAGAAGATTCGGATGAAACTTATGAGTTGCAGTATTACATCAAAGAAGGCGCAAATATGCTATTACCAACGGCTCAGGTTATCCTAGATTTTGGGGTAGAAGTCAGTAACGGTCATAATTTAGGCGATTATTTACAAGCAGTTTATTCAGAAGATGGACCATTATTTGATGAAGATACTTTTTTGGAAGAAGGTCCAGGAGAAACATACGAATATAGCAATATAGGAGCCTCTTTAGCTGCCTATTTGATAGAAGTTAAAACGGGGATGCCTTATGCTGATTTTGTAAAACAAACTATTTTTGAGCCATTGAATATGACCAATACAGGCTATGACCGTACTCAATCAAATCAAGACAAATTAGCCAGTTTATATATTGGAAAGGCCTACCCTTTACCTGAGTACAGTCACTCTTCTTATCCTGATGGTTTTGTGAATACCTCCAATGAAATGTTGAGCAAATATCTAATGGAAATGATGAAGGGCGCAGCAGGGAATGGAACGCTTTTATCTAAAGAAAGTTATCAAACTTTATTCGAACGTCATAGTCCTGAAGGCATGGACGAAGGGGAAGTTCACGGTGTCTTTTGGGATTTGACCGACGACGGACGCATCGAACATAACGGCGCAGACCCTGGGGTGATTGCATTCTTGTCTTTTGACCCTGTGAACAACACTGCTTACCAAGTAATGGCCAATATTAATGAAGGTGGTTTAGGGGAACCCCTAGGTGTAGATGGAAAAGTCTCTTTCGAACAGTTTTTTGAAATTTTAGATGCGGTGCGTGCATTTGAAAAAGAATAGTCAATAAGTCTAATTCATCCGTTGGCAGAAAATACAATTTTGCCAGCGGATATTATTATTTTTTTCCCTACCATACATTTTTTAATTCTCGTTCTATATTAGATTTAACTTTAACGTGGCACTAATCAGATTCTTTCTTGTCTTTTAACTAAGTAAGGGGTGAAAGAAAAATAAAGTGTACAACTTGCAATTGTTTTAGGCTTCTAAAATGTTGCCTGTCAAGAAACTTTTGGAAGGCTAAGGGAATTGCTCAAAAAAATTGTACACTTTATTTTTACCCCACTACTAAGTGTAGAGAACACTGCATCCGTCTATTTAATATTAAGCGAACTTAAAATCTAGTATGTCAAAAATAACACTCATTTTACTTCTTTCTTTTTTACTAGCCCTTTCTTTGTCTGCGCAAGATATTATAGAAGGAATTGTTTATGAAAGTAACACTAAGACGGCTATTGAATTTGTCAATATCGGCGTAACTGAAACTGCAAATGGAACCGTTTCCAATGAGCAAGGAAAATTTAGTTTAAAAAAAGTACCAAAAAACGCCACGATTAAATTTTCAAGTATTGGGTATGAATCAAAAACTGTTTCTGCCGCTACTTTAAGTATTAATCCGACGGTTTATCTAAATCCCGTTTCCTATCAGGTAGCAACAGTTAATATCAATGCCCAAAAATTTGGGCCAGAAAAGAAAATAGGAAAAGAAATTAAGAAAAAGAATACAATTTGGGGTTTACCGTTTTCCTATTATTTAGGGGCTGAAATTGGGATGCCAATCAAAATTAATCGAGAAACCATCATTAAAAGTGTTCATTTTGGTATGCATGCAAGGTCCCCCGATTCGATATTGTTTAGGATTAATTTATACGACTTTAAAAATGGAAAGGCAGGGGAAAATTTAATTACTAAAAATATTTACGCCTATACGCATGAAGTAGCAGATTATGGTACGATTGATTTATCGGATTTAAATATCGTCGTTTATGATGATGTACTATTGAGTGTGCAAATTGTAAAGAAAGAAGGTGGATTTGCGAAGAATGAATATGTGATGTTTCGTATTAAAACATGGATAGATAAAACCAATATTTTATACAGAGAAGCTAGTCAAACAGAATTTCGACACCCCAAAAGAGGGGTGGTCAATGATAAGATAGCTTTTTATTTACTAGGCAAACAAGCAGGAAAAACAAAAAAATTAAATATTGCACCAGCACCAATTATAGATACAAAAACTACTTTAACCAATTGGCAAGACAGCCTTGCATATTTATTTAAAAAATCAACTATCCCAGGAGTAGCCATAACGGTCGTCAAAAATGATAGTATAGCATTTCAACAAACTTATGGGCAAGCCAATGTCGCAGAAGACATTCCCTATACCAATCAAACCACCCAACCAATTGCCTCAATTAGCAAAACCTTTATTGGGTTGGCATTGATGCAATTAATTGAAAAAGGGCATTTTACCTTGGAAACGCCGATCAATGATATTTTACCGTTCAAAGTAATCAACCCACATCAACCAAAGCAACAAATCACTATCCAGCAGTTAGTTACTCATACAGCGGGTATTTACGATACCGCAGCTTATTATCAGCAATATTATATCAAAAAAGGAGAAAATTTATTATTGCCAACGGCTAAAGCATTGCAAAAAGAAAATATTCTAGAAAAGGCAGATATGGAGTTAGGAGACTATTTAAAAGCTGCGTTAACACCAGAAGGCACGCTGTATGATACGGCTAATTTCATAAAAAAAGGTACAGGAAAAGTCTATCGCTATAGCAATATTGGAGCCTCCCTAGCAGCCTATTTAATAGAAGTAACTGCGGGAATGTCGTATGCGGAATATGTCAAACAGCATATCTTACAACCTTTAGGAATGAATCAATCTACCTTTTTCAGAGATGAATTACCAGTCGAGCATTTAGCTACTTTGTATACCGCCAAAAATCTTCCGCTGCCAGAATGGAGTCATCCATCTTATCCAGATGGAAATATGAATACTTCAAACGACGATATGACACTTTATTTATTAGAAATGCTTAGAGGAATAAATGGAAAAGGTAGCTTATTATCAAAGAAAGGGTATGACATTTTATTCAGCCGTAAAAGTCCTGTTTTTATCAATGGAAAAAATGGACAAATACATACCGTTTTCTGGGATTTAACGGGCCCACGTATCCAACATTCTGGTGGAGATTATGGAGTAATTTCTTTTCTTTCTTTTAATCCCAGTACCAATTCTGGTTTTTACGTCATATCGAATATTAATCCCGATAGTATTGGTAAAGCACTAGGGGTTGATAACGATGATATTTTCAATCAGCTATTAGCGATATTGGATATTGTTGAAGATTTTGAAAAGAAGATGCCGTAATATTTTATTCATTAGACTCATATCTTTAAAATCTCACAATTACCCAACTGCATTTAATAATTCCCAAAACATATCCCGAAATTAAATAGTAATGGACTGGATGGTAGCACTTAAGTAAGTGCTAAAAATCCGAAGGCTGATTTAGGTCAATCCTCCAATACAAAAGCGGTCTATAACCAATTGATTATAGACCGCTTTTGCTTAAGAAACCCAAATAAGGTTATATGCTCGAGTTTATTGCTTAATAATTTTCTGCACCTCTCGATTTGTACCATCCCAAGTTTCAATCAAATATATCCCTGCATCTTCACCAGATAAATTAATAGTGGTGCGCTCAGCATTAACGACTGTTTCTTTTATCAACCGCCCAAATAAATCAAACACTCGAACCGTATGTGCTTCATTGATACGGTTATTCAAATCTACCGTCACCAATCCACCTGTCGGGTTAGGAAAAGCTTTCATGCTTGGGGTAAGCATATTTACTGGCGTATTCCGAATCAAACCACCGCCTACTGGACTAGAAGGGCCAGATGGACCTGAGGGACCAGAAGGACCTGAAGCACCACTACCACAAGTCCAAGTCTCAATGAGGTCTTTCTCCGTCAAACTATATAAAGATCTACAATTATAATTAGGGAAATCCATACAATAGAAACCACCATTTTCAAAATACAGCTCTCCAGATTCAGCAGTTTGAATATGCACAAAGCTATAAGGCCCTAAATCATATACTTCTACTGTAGTACCTTGACAATCATCCAAATCAACAATATCCGTTAACCACTCGTAAGTATCAAAAATCTCTGGAATAATTTCCGTAGTAGTCCCACAAGTTTGTTGGCAAATTTCTACTGTTGGAAAAATAGCTTTAGAATAGTCTACTCCTTTGACGACGAAATCTAAACAACCACTAATCGTTTGGCATTTTCCATTCACAATCCCCACCCCCATTACAGCTTGACAAAGTCCAAAATCAATACCACCTATATCGGTACAAGGCAATGCAACGTCTACCGTTTCTTCATCACAATCCTTCTTTCTAGACCAAATTATTTCTTTTAAGTCAGCTTCTTTAAAGAAATCATCACACTGACTAAACCCAGCAATACCACCATTAAAACAAAAAGCAATAGTGGAGTCACAGTTTGTAACAGTAGTAATACCATCGGAACAGATTGGATTATCTTCGATAGTAACCAAATATTCAGCTCCCTGGTAAAGATAAATAGCAATCTCTCCCATACAAGTATTACAATAGTCGGGATTAACAGATAGCTTTTCTAAAGCAGAGCAGGTTCCATTTTCTTCACAAGCTGCATTATCTAAAATTTCTACTCCTGCACAAGTCGCTTCACAAGCGGATTCATAAGTTTGACCATCTGCTCCACAAACGGGATTCAAGTCAACAGGACAAGGACAATCACATTCAGGTGCCCATAATAGGTTCTCAGTAGTCAGTTGGTCGGCTATATCCGCTTCACAATTATTTCCTAAAAATCCACCAATTGAGCAAAGGACTGAGCCTTTACAATCAAAAATTAAATCAGCATCATCTAAACAAGCACATAAAGTGGTCACATAGATAGCAGGTTGACCATTATAAGTAATATTATAGATATTTCCTGTACATTCTTCTTCTCTTAAATCGCTCGCCCACGCTTGTGTGAAAATATCATCACAAACTTCTTTTTCAGTAAAGCAGTTTTTATCAACTATCACTTCATAAGCTATTATTACTTCATCAGAATTACCGGCATCTGGGCCGCCACAAGCACCTAGACTCATTAACTCATAAAAAGTCGTCTCCGTAGGAGAAACATAAAATCCACTCAAACCATTAGCGACACTATTATCTGATGGAGAGATTTCTAAACCAGATAATATTGGCTGGCAATCAGGAAATACTTCTCCATTGGGACCAGCAGGTGGCAATGGTGGAACTGGAAAATCTTGTATAGCAGGTAAGAAAACGGAGTCTCCTAAACAAATAGAAAAAACAGTATTCATTTCTGTCACTTCCTCACAACTCCAAAGTAAGGTAGCATTATCTTCCGTTAAACCATAAGCTGCACGGCAATCCAATCCATTAATATCCATACAGTAGTAAGTTCCATCTTGGAAATATAACTCACTACTTTCATCAGCACAAGTAGTTCCTTTTTCAATATAAATAAAGGTAAAGATGCCAAATTCATAAGCGGTAACGGTTTGGTTTTGACAACAGTCTTCGGTATTGACAACATCATTTAACCACGGATAATCCTCAAATGTTTGAGCAATTAATGGGTTAAAAAGTCCAGTGGTAAATAATAGTAAAGTGATAAAGGGAGTGTAAAAAGGCAATCGATTCATGGTTTGTTGTTTTTTTGTTCTAAAAATAGAGCAGGAAAGATTCAGGGTTGCTCTAATGAACTTTGATAAAAATCTAAGAGTTGGTTTCTATCATATTATAATTATACTTAAATTATTATGCCAAAGTTCTTAAAACCATCGTAATTACTACCTATAGTGCCTATCTTTTTATGATATTATTAGTCAAAAAATCATTTTAAGGCTTATTTGTATCATCTTTTCATTTATCAAACTATCTGAGTGCCGTCATTTTCTAAACATTTTCTTTAATTTATTATCATAATTTTACTATTCTTTCCTAATTTAAGCTCATGAATATTAAGATTAGACTATTATTTTTGGTACTACTTCTAGTTGGTGGCACTATACCTGAATCGTTACAAGCGCAAGGGGTAGAAATATGTGACAATGGGGTGGATGATGACCAAGATGGCCTAATAGACCTTAATGATTCCGATTGTTTTTGTCAATTAGCAGAAGCTACGTCTCTTATTCCTAATCCTTCTTTTGAGGACCAATTGTGTTGTCCCCCAGATAGGTCTAGAATGGATTGTGCAGAAACGTGGATACAAGCCTCTACCGCTACCACAGATTATATCCATACTTGTGGTTGGGAAGGTTGGGTAGAATTACCAATGCCTTTTCCAATTCCAGACGGAGAAGGGGCAATGGGGTTTAGAAATGGTCGATTTGCAGAAAATAATGGAGATGGTCCCAATGAAGACAATCTCAATTGGAAAGAATATGCGGGTGCCTGTTTAACCAGTCCACTTCGAGCGGGAGTTACTTATAAATTTCAATTTTATGTTGGATTTACGGAACAGCCTTTTTCTCCACCAATAACCCTTACTTTCTTTGGGACAACTAATTGCACTAATTTACCTTTTGGTGGAGATGATAGAGCATTTGGCTGCCCTACCAATGGACCAGGATGGATGCAGCTTAGCGCTATCAACACCTCTGGAACTAGTGAGTGGAAAAAATTAGAACTTAGTGTGACACCGACGGCCGATATATACGCTATAGCGATAGGTCCACCTTGCGAACCAACTTTGGGTACAGAAAGTCCCTATTATTTTTTTGACAATTTAGTTTTAGCGGAACAATCGGCCTTTGAATTTGAAATTAAAGTCAATAATGAGCCTTGTTCCCCAAATTTGAGTTTTGAAATACCCGAGTACGATAGTCTTTCTTATCAATGGTACAAAGACGGTGTAGCTATTATTGGAGCCACCAATGCACAATTAGAGACACCACCTGGCAAAGGCAGGTACGAGGTTAGGCTTATTAGCAGTAACAGTTGTAGAATAACTAAGCCTCTCAATTTCTTTCAGCCAATTAGAACCTCCTTTTTAACACAGACTATTTGTGGAGGAGAAACTTATACATTAGGCAGTCGACAGCTTAGTATCCCTGGCATTTATACCGACACCTTAAAAACAGCGGGTAATTGTGATAGTATAGTCCGAATTGAACTATTGGTAGATGATAATAAAACAAGCACTATCGAAGCCAAAATTTTTCCAAATGAATCTTATAATATTGGTAATTCCAACTTCACCCAACCGGGAGCATATAACGAAACCATTAGTTCTAATGCTGGTTGCGATAGCACCGTACAGTTAATACTAAGCTATTATGCTGTCTATGTGCCGAATATTTTTTCCCCTAATGGAGATGGTATCAATGACTTTTTTATGGTTAATGGTGGGCAAGAGTTAACGGCTGTAGGTGATTTAACTATTTTCGACCGTTGGGGGAATCAAGTTTATTATCAAACATCTTTATTATCTAGTGGTACGAAGAAAGGATGGGATGGACAATCAGCTGGTAAGGAAGTAAGCTCAGGTGTCTATATGTATACAGCCAATATATTTTTGGATGATGGAAAAGAAAGAGCTATTTCTGGAATGGTTACGCTGATTCGATAATGCTACTTTATAATAATTTTTTGTATCAATTTACTGCCTCCTTTTTCCAACACTAAAAAATAAAATCCACTCGAATTAAAATCATTTCGGTTCAACAAAAAGGAATGATTGCCTTTGGTCAACTTTCCAGAAAAAACAGTTTGGACAGTTTGTCCTAAAGTATTCACAATGTTCAAATTCAAGTTTTCTAATGCTGTTGGTACGACTACTTCAATCGTGGCAGCATCTATTAAAATGGTTGGTTGAATACTCAATTCAACTTGAGCAGCCTCTAAAAAATTAATACTTGTCGATAATTCGGTAGGTTCAGTAGCAACGTTAGAATTGACGATTACATAATTATCCGTATTTCGCTCCCAAATGATAACTGCTATTTGAATTTTATTAGGATTCCACTTTTCATTTAGGGGCAAAGAATAGTTGTTAATAAACACTTGACCTATCTCAATTGGTTCTGCTGAAAGCAAGGTACCAAATACATCTTCACCAATATGCGTTCTCAGTATCTTAGAATGCGTTTCATCTGGACCTCTAGAGCTTTGGTCTTCTATAACCTCATCTTCCAGTACAAAAACAGATACATGGTGTGGGCGATTAGCTTTCTTAAAGAACTCTGTTGTTACCTCTACCTTCAACTCTTGGCCCTCAATTGCATACTTTACAGATGGATGTGCAATAATCTGTCGCTCTTGAAAAGCTTCAATCGTTTCCCTAACGCCCCCCAACCAAAAGTTAAATGGTTGTACCTCTCTATTGATATAAAAAGAAGGAGTCCCAAAAAACTGAGGCATATTCTCCACAAATTCCAAAGAAGTATTAGAAAACAATAAACTTAACTCCAAGGGATGAACAGACATGATAACTGCCTCGTCATCATACAAATCAATCACCTCTTTTAATTCATCCCAAGCCTTTAATCCACAGACATTACACTCCGTAGAAGTTACTTTTACAATAACAGGTTTATTGGGTGGAATCCGCTGTGCAAAAACAGTAGAAACCATAAAAAATGTGGTTACAAAAAAAGAAGCTAGGGTTTTCATAATTATCTATCGCTTATGCTTATATAGTTTTGAAATTAAAACTACAATTTTCTTAATTACTCAAGTGTCATTCTGCGGCTAATAGTTGCACTATTTCCAAAATTAATGATGATGTCCAGCTCCTTCTTCTCCTTTTTTCGATTGTGCCATTAAAAAATAAGCACCTTCCGTTACTATTTCTGCATTTTCGGGTAAAGTTTCTAATAATTTTATTTCTGTAAAACCAAAATCACTTACACCTTTGAGTACAGGAATTTTCTTAAAATGTGTTTCGTCCTCATGCACTTCTTCTTTGACAAAAATATAGAACAATCCCTTATCAACTGTAATGGCATCATCAGGTAAAGTTGGCACTTTTTTATCATCCAAAATTATCCGCGCTTCAACAAACATACCGGGTAATAGATTAGCTTTCTCTTCTTTAATCTCCGCATGAACCTCTACTGTTCTTTCTTCCCTATCCAAAGCTTTTCCAATAGCAAAAATATAAGCCTCCATTAATTCATCAGGCTGGCTCTGTAGGCTAAATTGGATAACTTGTCCTTCTTTGATATAAGGTAAATCCTTTTCAAAAACTTTTAAGTCAATATGTAAATGATGGTTATCCACAAGCTCGAATAAACTCATCTCTGGTTGAACAAAAACTCCAGTATTCGCCTTAATTTCTCGAACATAGCCATTCATAGGACTGCGTAAACTGATTGTAGAAATTAAATCACCCGTTGGGACTTGTATGCCTAATAATTGCATTTTAGATTTTAAGCCTTTCAATTTAGCTTGGGCAATCGCTCTTTCTGATTCTATTTTATCCAATTGTTTTTTAGGTGAAATTTCTTTGGCTACCAAATCTTTCAATCGGGTCCATTCTTTATTTAAAAACAGCAATTCGCCTTCTGTTTCTAAATACGCTTGTTGCCACTCTATAAAATCAGGATTTTGCAAGCGTGCTAAGATTGTTCCTTTTTTTACTCGTTGTCCTGGTCGCACACTAATTTCCGTGATTTTTCCAGCAGCTATTGCACTAACATCCGCTTTGTTCTGCGGAGGTAGTTCTAATTCTCCGTTCACCTTAACCGTTGATTTTAAGCTCTTTTGTTCAAATCCACCAAGCTTTAGACCAATTTTTTCCATTTGAAGTGCCGTCAAGCCAACTTCATCATCATGGTGTTCTTCTTCCATGTCATCATGCTCATGTTCCGTTTCGTCGTCGTGATGATGTCCGTCTTCGTCTGTATGGTCATGCGAATGGGTACAAGCAAATAGACTAAGACTTAAGATTAAGAGTAGGAATATATTTTTCATTGTTTTTATTTTTTACCGATTTTAGCCCACGATAGCTATCGGGGTACGGCACCATTTTTTTGTAATCGTCTATTTATTAGCATCGGGTAGATTTGCTAAAATGCGATATAGCTGTTTTTACACAAGCTCCGATATAGATTTTTCTTTTTCAAAACTATATATACTGTTTATTCTACTGGACAACAATTTTTTATAATATGTATTTCATTATAATTCAGATTTTAAAATGAGAATTAGACTTAGCTAGACGTTCTTTTCTTTTTTTCAATTGAAAAAAAAAGAAACAAAAAATTCTAGTTTGTTTAA
>CALJVJ010000317.1 GCA_937974625.1 uncultured Saprospiraceae bacterium | reverse complement strand
GCATTATGGCTTGGGTTTCCATAAAACCATTTGTAATACCAGCCAGGCTGGTCTAAGGTGCAAATTATTCTTGCTGTTTTTCCAGTAAAATATTTATCCCATCGCCAAGCGTTTTTCTTTTTATTAAAAGCAAATCCTGGGAGCAAAATTCTATCTAAAAAACCTTTCATTATAGCGGGATAAGAACCCCACCAAATAGGATATAACCAAACCAAATGGTCTGCCCATTTTAATTTCTTCTGTGCCTCTAATAAATCTGGTTCCAATTCGGTTCGTTTTCTATATCCAAATTGAAGATTTGGATTAAAATCCAATTCGCGAATATTAATTTCCTTTACGGCCGCACCTGATTTTTCTGCCCCTTCTTTATAAGCTACAGAAAGTGCAAAATTGTAACTTTCTTGGTCGGGGTGTCCATTTATGATTAGTATTTTTTTCATCTCTTCAGTAGTAATGAAAAAATAAATTTACCATTTGATTTTTTCGTTTGATGTTTTTTGAAAAAAGGAAAATCTATTTTTTCAAAGTTCTAGGTTAAATAATAGATATATCATGAATAGAAAATTACTCTTAATTACCTTAATTATTTCTTGTTGTTGTTATTCAATTATTGGAGTAGCACAAAATACTGCCAAGAAGGTTAAGCCTTACCAAAGTAAAAATAAACTTAAATTAAAACCTAAAGAAATAAAGAAGTTAACTTTTATTCAATTAGAAGGGAAAGATAAAAAATTTCCAGACTCTTATTTATTAGGTATGCGAGATAATAACCTGATTTTAGCTACGGATATAGCTGAGAAATGGACCGATAAATCTCTTTTTGTTAAATCTGAGGTTAATTTGAAGCATTATGATTATCTAACTATGGTTAACCAAAAAGAAAAGCATCGGAAAATGGCTATATGGGGTGCTATTTTTGGAGCTGTTGGCTACTATGTGGCTCAAAAGGAATCTCAAGCTACTTCTTTTGAATTAAGAAATAAAACCATTTTAGGACAAGCGCCTAATAATGGAGTTATTGAAGGTATCATGGGAGGTATTACAGGTGCGGGATTTGGAATTATTATTGGCACCCAACTAGCAAAACGTCGAGTTAACTTAAAAAGACAAAAAACTAAAGCCGTTAGGAAATTGAAAGAATTTAGTTTCTACGATTAATTTCTTTCTACCCAAGGTATCAACAAAAAAGCAGGAACGGTTTTCATAACTTTCCTGCTTTTTTAATTAGACTTGCTACCCATTAAAAAATAGCAAAAAAAGACCTTTTAGACATATGCTAAAAGGTAACAAGCTTATTTATTAGGATTCTCTATTAAACTCAAGTTATTATCTCCAATTTGGTGAGTGGTAATTAGCTTTCCGTCAAGGATAGGTGCAGCCAAACTTTTGGGTTGATTGATTACTTTTGTACTTGTAAAAATTCTAGCTTCATCCCACAAATTTTGTTGTATAAAACTATTTAGTAAAGTCACACCGCCTTCGACCAATAATGAATTTAATCCTTCCTTTTTTAAGTTTTGAAGAATGCTATTTAACAAAGTGTTGTCGAAAGGTAAAAACCATTGACTGGTATTAGGGTAATTGACCTTTGCTGCATTTAATTCGCTGATGACTATTGTTTTTCCAGCAGTTTTTAAAGCTGCAGTATGTTGTGGTATTTGACCATCTCTTTTTAGCAGTAATTTGACCGGGGACTTGCCATAGTATAATCGATTATTTAACTGGGGGTTGTCTATTTTAAGGGTATTAGAGCCAACTATAATAGCATTTACTTCACTTCTCCATTTATGCGTCAATCGCTTTGTCAATGGATTACTTATCCAAATTTGTTTATTGGCTACCCCTATTTTTTTGTTTGCAGATTGGGCAAATTTTAATATGATATAGGGCCTGTTTTTTTCGATGGAAGAGAAGAACCCTTGGGTAATTTTCCTACCTTTATTTTTTAAAATATTTACTTCAACCGCTACACCTGCTGCTTTTAATTTTTCAATGCTCTTACCCATAGTAGAAGGGTTGGTATCTATCGTACTAATAAAAACCTTTGGGATTTTGTACTTTAATATGCTATCAACACAAGGAGGGGTTTTTCCGAAATTATTACATGGTTCCAATGAGATATAAATACTGCATTTTGATAATACATCTTTGTTTTTTAAAGAATTTATTGCATTTATTTCCGCATGTGGACCCCCTGGATACTGATGAAACCCTTCTCCAATTATTTTCTTTTTATAGGTTATTACTGCACCCACCCGAGGATTAGGCGTTACTTTTCCCGCTGCTAAATTTGCCAAATCGAAACATCGTTGGATGCATAATTGGTGATGGGTCATATAGTAATATATTAAAATTTATAGAATTAAACTTTTAAAAGTAAATCTTTTATTTATATTTGCGCAATCAAAAACGAGTTTTAGAATTTCTACGAGTTACCTGTTAATCCCCATTATCAAAAACGACTTCTTAAAATAATTTTGTATATTCTTGGATGTCATTATTTTTTGTGTAAATTTGTTAAGTATTTATCTTTAGTAATTTTGATTTGAGCTCAATTTAAAAATCAAAATTTATATCTGGTCTGATTCTACACAAAAATTGCATCCAACTTTAAAAAGTCTAACTATTGAGATTTAATCTTAATAGTTTTCACATATTTGAAACGGCAAGTTAATACCCTAATTAATCTATTTATTAAACCTTTTTAATTTGAGAGCGCGTGTTATACAAGGTAAAATTAAAGAACGCTGACGAAAATGTCCTCCTAGATGATGATGTTTACGAAGCACTAACGGCAGACCCTTATTTATCTAAGGTCGATTTTATTAATAATCTTCGCAGACATTCCAGTGGCTGCGCTGTTTTCCAAAAAACATGGAAAAAAGCAGAAGGAGGTTATAAGACAGAGACAATCTATTTACACAGACTTATTGCAGAACGGTTTTTAGAAGATACTAGAACTTCAAAAAAGAATTTAGTAGGAGCTAAAAATGGCAATAAACTAGATTGTCGATTAGAAAACATTTGCTGGCGTACAAGGTCTGTAGCTAGTCGACAGCGAAAAACTAGTAGCAAAGTTGGCTATACTGGTGTGTACAAAGAAAATAATAGATACCGGGCAGTTATTTCAGTTGATCGAAAGTCTGTTCATATCGGTATGTTCGATACACCAGAAGAAGCAGCTTTAGCCTACAACAAAAAATCTCGAGAACTTTATGGAGATGATGGCAAAATTAATGTCATACGCCCAAAAGGTAAAGACGAGTAAATCAAATCTACTTAGTGAAAAATGAAATTGACTACTATTTCTTAACTCTCTACTATTGATTTCAAAATACGTTTAAAGAAACATTATACTTTTTGGTAGATGACTTATATTGTAAGTTGCCTCCTGAAAGTTTAGTAACCGGTTAACTTTTTTCTATTTCTATTTTAGATATAGAAAAATGTTAATGGTTACTTTTTTTATTTTAGGGTGTAAGAAAAGAATATTCTACCCAATTAAATACACAATATCACTTTGAGGCTTAAGTAAAAGTGTAACTAGTTATTGGTGATTAGAGCTTGAATTAAACCTTTAGGCTCAGCGTCTAAACCAATCTCCAATCACTATTCTCCAATCAAATTTACTGAAAGGTTTACTATTGCTAAGTTAATAATTTTGGGTAGGTTTAATTTTTCTAGTCCCCTCACTTCCCTTTGTTAATTACCCCATCTATCTCTTTCTTACTTTTTTCTATCTTTACAATTCTAAGGCTGTAGCTTTTTTAGTTTAGTTGCCTTCAATTTAATGTCATTATTAAAAGATTAGAAATGCGGTATTTTCTTTACTTAATTGGTTTACTTTTTTTTATCTCTTGTTCAGAGACGGCTACCAAAAGTACTCCTACGCCAACAGAACTACCTCCTAAGGCCGAATCAACTTCCGCAACTAACAGTAGGGCATTACCAAGAAATGCTAACCAGATTACCCTGCCTATAAAACAACAACAGAAATGCAAAATTAGTGGAGAAATTTTAGCCGACAACGAATTATGGCTAAAAGACCAAGCTCGGTTGGTTTGTATTAGGGCAGATTCGACTACTTATGACCCTGCTTTTGGAATGAGTCACCGAATTTTAGAAGTTTATAACACTTACAATTGTTCGGTGGATTTAAAATTGACCCTTCCTGTTAATTTAAGCCCTGACTTTCCTTATTTCTTGGCAGATATTAATTATAATAATGATAGCAAAATTGTTGCGGTGAAAGCGGCAAAAACAATATACTGTCTTGATTTAGAAACCAAGCGGATGCTTCCAATGTTAACACCAACTTTTAAAAGCACTAGAGAAAGTGTAGATGCTTCTTCTGGCAATATTGTCAGACTAGAACTGTGGGAGGATTTTTTGATTGGCTATGCTCAAGATAGGGGAACTTTTGTTTTTGATTTAAGTCCTAAAAGTGGGCCGAAACCCGTTTTGCCCTTTGCGGAATATAAATTGGGAGACACCCGTTTTAACTCCTTGTTTTTATTGGCATCTGAAAATAAAAATTCTCAGGCTATTTTACCAAACTATGATTGGGAAGAAGAGGTGTTTTCCATTAATCCTATTTTTAAAACACCTATACCAATAAGCACAGATGTGCAAAAAAGTGCTTTAGACAACCAATTTTTAGTTCTCAGACAAAAAGATGGCAAAAATGCTTTGCTGGTAGATATGAAAGTAGGGGAGAATAAAACTCTTCCTACTGAATTATTGGATAAAACAACCAAAGAAATTCTAGCATGGGCAAAAGGATAAAGAAATCTATATTTTTCATTTCTAAGGAAGCATGGGCGTAAAAAAGGCGGTTCAAACCTGACCTTACCGGTATGCAGGTGGCTGAGTTGTTGTTTTATCGTTACTTAACCCTGTTTTTTCTCCCATTTGTTTAGATATTTGTTTAAATTGCTTCTAGCAATAAAATTGCATACCCTCCAATATTATTTTTTCAAAAACAAAAACTATGAATCAAAGACTTACCACCTTATTGGGGGCGGTGTTATTTTTATCTACCTTTTTAGGTGCACAGACTGCCAATGATTTTATTAAACCCTATAATGAACCCTTTCGACCGGGGATTAATTTAGGATACTTTCCAGGATTAAATAATGAAAATTTAGCAGACCTTGCTGCAGGAAATGCAGCCAACAATGTCCAAGGACTTGGAGCAAAGTCTATTCGTACAGGTATCTTTAATGAATTTACCGAAGTCTGGGGATATGACTTTCTCGAAGAAACCTATGATTATTTTGAGGCTAGGGGTCTTAAGGAAAATACTGTAATTGTCGGCTTTCCTGCTGCATGGCAAAGGGACCAAACTTTTCATTGTCCAGACAAACAGTCCACAATGTTTGCCAATATTTATGACCCTATTTTTGATAATGGAGAAAATGGAACGCCTGTTAATGATAATAATTATTTAGCATTGTATTTGTACAAACTGGTTACTCGATATCAGGACCATGTGCGATTTTGGGAGATTTGGAACGAACCCGGTTCTGATTTACCTACTGGCTTTCAAGTTGGTTGGAGACAGCCCGGTACCCCTGGGAATTGGTGGGATAATAATCCAGACCCATGTGATAATATTTTACATGCACCTGTTTCTCATTACGTCCGAACGCTAAGAGTTGCCTATGAGGTCATAAAATCAGTTGACCCTGATGCCTATGTTTCCGTAGCAGGATTTGGTTATCCTGCATTTTTAGATGCCGTTTTGCGAAATACCGACAATCCTGTTGATGGTAGCCCTACTGACGAATATCCGCTTGGAGGGGGTGCTTATTTTGATGTTTTTGGAAATCATGCTTATCCTCATTTTGATGGTTCAACCACCAATTTTGATGAAGGTCGATTTGAAAGACATTCTGATAGAGCAGCCGACGGTATTGTTACAAGGAGAGTGGAGTTTGAAGAAGTGCTAGCAAAATATGGTTATGATGGAAATACTTACCCATTAAAACCTTCGATTATTACGGAGGTAAATGTTCCTAGAAAGCGTTTTGGTGATAACCTTGGCGGTAAGGATGTTCAAACCAATTATATCATCAAAGCTTTTATTAAGGCGAAGACGAATGATGTATACGTCATTCATCCTTATAATATGATTGAAAGAGATGATTATGATACTGCTGAGTCCGAATTTGGGGTAATGGGGATGTATGAACGATTTGATACGCCTGGTGAGCAGGTGCCTACAGGAGAAGCCATTGCTTATAAAACGACTTCTGATTTATTGTATACTACGACCTATGATGAAGCACAAACGGCTGCTATGCAAGTGCCTGCTGGTGTTAGAGGACATGCTTTTAGAGCAGTAGATGGTACTTATATTTATGCACTTTGGGCAGAAACTACCATTGACCTTTCTGAGGCAGCTAGCGAAGTTTACTCCTTTCCAACTAATTTAAATATTGGAAACTTAGAAATGATAAGATGGGATTATTCTCAATCGGAAGAAAGTAGTCTGATTAGTGGTGTGAATATTCCTTTAGATGCTAGACCGTTGTTTTTGAAGACAGCTAGTGGAACTCCACCACCACCACCTCCTCCGCCACCAACGGATGGAGCCAATTTATCCTTATCAATTACTAGCGCTGATAATCAACCCGGTATTTATAATTCAACAAATATTGTTTTGACAGTAGAGAATTATGGCAATGAAGCTGCTGGACCTACAACAATTAATTTGCCATTGACTACTGGAGAATTGGCTTATATTGAGCATGTCGAGGAGACAGGTAGTTATTTTAATTGGAATGGTGATTGGTCTATCACTGCTATTCCAGCGGGGACTTCTTACAGTCTAAATGTTACCGTTTTTACTTTGTCTGCAGACCCTATTAACATTTTTGCTCAGGTTACAGCACAAGATTATGTAGATAGTGATTCTTCACCTAATAATGGCGTTTGTTGCGAACCTCAGGAAGATGATGAGGCTTTTCTTGCCTTAAATGCTGATGAAGCTTGTATTTGTACCACTGAGTTTGCCCCTGTATGTGGAAGTGATGGTCAAACGTATAGCAATGCATGTGTAGCGGCTTGTGCGGGTATTTCTGAATATACAGAAGGGGAGTGTGTAGTGAATAATGATGCCATTGATTTAAATTTAGAGATGGTTGTTGATAAAACTAATTTTGTGATTTATGAAACGGTGACCGCTTCATTAGTAGTTAGAAATGAAGGGACGAATATTGCTCGAAATATACAGATTAAACTTAAAGGGTATAATGATAATTTAGCCTACGGAAACCATACCGTTTCTGATGGTACTTATGTGGATTGGGAAGGAGATTGGAAAATTTCAAGCATCCCAGCAGGAGGTGCAGCTACTTTAAACTTAGGACTTTTTACGTTGCAAGATGTTGAACCACACACTATTTTTGCTCAGGTAATAACTGCTAGTCCCAACGATAGTGATTCTGTGCCTAATAATAACGGAGGTATCACACCAGTAGAAGATGATGAAGCAGCAATTACCATTGTTCCAAGTAATAATTTGAATGGAAATGCGGCTGAATTTAGAACTTTGGAAGATAATACTACTTCCTATGTCATTCAGCAATTAATGCCCAATCCTGCAACTGATATATTGAATGTTCGGATTTTTAGCAAAAAAGAATCCACTGCTAGTTTGACCGTGCTGAACCCTCAAGGTCAATTAATTTTAGAACAGAAAGAAAGTATAAAAGAAGGCGTAAACATCGCCCAAATCAATTTGGATGAATTGGCTTCAGGTATGTATTTTATATTGCTGGAAGGAACGGGCGGTCGCCTCGCTCCTTTAAGGTTTGTAAAACAACGAATGTAATTACCTAAATCTGTGGCTAGAAATGAAACTAATAGGATTCTATTTTTAGCCACAGATTTTTTAAACTTATTCAATTTTGGTCTTTCTATACATTTAGATTTTTAACTCCCCCGTTATGACACATAAACTATTCCTCTTCTTAGGTATCTTTTTTCTCTTCTTTTCTTGCCAAGAGGTCGACAAGACGATTGATGAAAAGAAAACGGTAACACCAAAACCAGCGGCTTTTAGCCTTTCTGGGAAACCACTATTCAGTGCAACGCCTTCTGATAAATTATTGGAAAAATTCAAAACACACCAAATCAATTATGAAAAAGATGCTTCGGCGGATAATCTAATTTGGTATGGTCGGTTTATGGCTTATCAAGGAAAATACGAGGAGGCTATTGCTTTATTTACAAAAGGGATTGTCCAATTCCCTAATGATGCTCGATTTTATCGACATCGAGGACATCGCTATATTTCTATAAGAAAATTCGATGAAGCTATTCTTGATTTTGAAAAAGCAGTTACCTTAATCGATGGCAAAGAAAATGAAGTAGAACCAGATGGTATGCCTAATGCGCAAAATATTCCAGTTAGTACCCTGCATGGCAATATCTATTATCATTTAGGGCTGGCGCATTATCTTAAGCATGATTTCCCAAAAGCTTTAGCAGCATATGAAAAATGCTTAGCCACTTCTAATAATGCTGATAATGTGGTCTCTGCTACACATTGGTTATATATGATTTTACGACGGATGAATCAAACCGAAGCGGCCGAAAAGGTGTTAGCTAAAATAGATACTGAAATGCCTGTTATTGAAAATATGGCTTATCATCAAGCAAATCTTTTGTATAAAAGGACTTTGAAATTAGAAGACTTGTTACAAGAGAGTGGGGCGGATGGACCAAGTAATGATGCCTTATATTATGGGATTGGTAACTGGTATTTTTATAATGGGCAACCAACTAAGGCAAAAGCTATTTTTGAAAATATTTTAAGCCGAAAAAGTTGGAGTTCTTTTGGCTATATTGCAGCCGAAAAAGATTATTTAGAAATGAAGTAGTTGGTGGTAACATCCAATTACTTTTAATATCCTTAACGTATTGAACTCAACATCCACACTTTCTCCTTCAGAAATGGCCCGCTATGCGCGACACATTGCCATTCCTGAATTTGGTAAAGCTGCACAAGAAAAGTTAAAAGCTGCCAGTGTTTTAGTTATTGGTTCTGGTGGACTCGGTAGCCCTTTATTATTATACTTAACTGCGGCAGGAGTTGGAAATATTGGAATTGTAGATTTTGATGTAGTGGATGAAAGTAACCTTCAACGGCAAGTACTTTTTACCGTAGCAGATATTGGTGCCTCGAAAGCGGAAACGGCTAAAAAGCGATTATTAGCCCTTAATCCTCATGTTAATATCAAAGTTTTTGATACTGCTTTCACGAAAGAAAATGCTTTTGAAATAGCGGAAGCTTATGATATCATTGCGGACGGGACAGATAATTTTCCGACACGATATTTAACCAATGATGTTTGTGTATTGACTGATAAGGTAAATGTGTATGCCTCTATTTTTCGCTTTGAAGGCCAAGTTTCTGTTTTTAATTATTTAGCAGAAGATGGGGAACGTGGACCGAATTACCGAGATTTATTTCCGCAGCCTCCGCCTCCGGGCATGGTCCCAAGTTGTGCGGAAGGAGGTGTTTTAGGTGTGTTGCCTGGGATTATCGGTAGTTTGCAAGCGAATGAAGTTATCAAAATTATTACAGGAGTTGGAGAGCCTTTATCCGGACGATTATTCTTGTTTGATGCTGCTTCCTTTACGACTAGAAATTTAAAAATAAGAAAAAATCCTGCTACTAAAATTTCTGGATTGATTAATTACGACGAATTTTGTGGCATTTTTCCAAAAAAAGAACAAGCTGATATGGTTAATGGTATTTCTGTAAAAGAACTAAAAAAATGGGTAGACGAAGCAAAAGATTTTCAATTGATTGATGTGAGAGAAACTTATGAATATGATATATGTAATTTGAATGGAGAATTGGTTCCGTTGAACACGATTTTAAACTATAAAGACCAAATTTCCAAAGACAAACCAGTCGTTGTTCAATGTCGTAGTGGGGTGCGGAGTGCCAATGCTATTAAAGTTTTGCAAAGCCAGTTTGGTTTTGATAATTTGTTGAACCTAGAAGGAGGTATCCTTGCTTGGGCAAAGGAGATTGACCCTAATATGTCTACTTATTAATTGACAAAATGAAAACTTTAGCTTAGGCAGAAATAGTTGAGCTACGATTTTTGGTTTTGTTCGCGGCTACTTGTAGGTTCTTAGAAATGGTAAACATAAAAGTTGTCCCATTACCAACTTCTGATTGTACACTAATTTTACCGCCATGATTTTCTACAATCCTTTTGCAGGTTGCTAAGCCTATTCCAGTTCCGGGAAACTCTTCAAAAGTATGCAATCGCTTAAACATCTCGAAAATATTTTTTAGATGCTTCTTAGGCATGCCGATTCCATTATCCTTTACTTTGAATACCCAGAAATCTGCTCGCTCTTCCAAACTAATATCTACTAGTTTATAATCCGAAGTATTAAATTTAATAGCATTTTCAATTAAGTTTTGCATCAATTGTTCAATTTGCCTGCTTTCGCAAACAATAACTTTTGGAAAAACTAATGGTAAATTAAGCTGAACATCTGGTCTATTTATAGCACTTCCTAATCCGTTTAAGACCACTGCTACTAACCTGTCTATATCAACAGGCTTGAACTTCATACCTACTTTTCCTACTCTTGAATATTCTAATAAATCATCTACGGTTTGTTTCATCCGTTTTACACCTGCAACTATAAAATTACTATATTCTTTAATTTCGGGATCTTCTAATTTGTCCGTTTTTCTTATCAATAAATTTACAAAGCCATCGATGGTTCTTAAAGGTGCTTTCAAATCATGAGAGGCTACATAAGCGAATCGTTCGAGTTCTTGATTTTTTTCTGATAATTCCTTAGCTCTTTTTTCTGCTAATCTTGTACGGACAGCTACTTTATCTTCTAAAGTTTGATTGAGTATTTCTAATTCATTATTTATAAAGGACCTTGCAGTCATTACTGCTACATAGACAAATCCAATAGCGGACATAGACAATAGTAAAATACTAGAGTTTACCTCTAGATTGGGTGTCGTCATGACAACATATGCCGTAAGTGTTAAAATAATTAAAGTATAAATACTCAAACTTACCCTATTTCTGAAAATTATTCCGGCACTGCAAAAGGATAAGAAAAATCCAATAGTGTATTCTGGCGTAAAGTGATTTACCTTACAAATCCATACAATCCATATCATGAAGATATATAGACCAATATCCGTAAAAAAGGTCATATAATTTCTTACAATATCTACTTTAAAAGACAAGATAGCGATGCTTACCCAATAGGCAGTTATCAGAAAACGATGACTTAAGTATTCCGTTGCGGAAGGGTCTGCATATTTTAACGCGAAGCCAAATAATGGAAAGAAAAAAGTTAATAGAATAGTGAAAAACCTCAATACATATACATCGTATTTAGGTGTTTCAAATCTTTGTTTTAGCGAGTCTAGCGTGAAATAGTTCTTAAAGCTCATTAACAAGCAGTATCTGATGAATGATTATCAATTGTATGTCTTTCATTCCGAATACTGAGGAATGATTGTGAGGGTAATTTACAGTCGATAGAGGGGAGGGAAAAGCTGCCCTTTACATGATTCTTATTGGAAGATAATTGCAATTTCTATGCCTAGAATTAATAACAATTTGATTTTTGTTCTTTTAATCGAGCTTATGCTAAATTATGACGAAAAGACTGTATTTAAATAGAAGTAAGGCTTAAACACATTCTGGTACTAAGAAAGTTAGCGTTTTGGCTAATAAAATTTCTACCATTTAGGACTTTTAAGTTCCTAACCTGTTAGCCTAAAACTTTGGAAGCCCCATATGGTAAAGAAATATTTATGGCTAAGTACAGGACAAAACTTACATTCCAAAATATGATACTTATAAAAATGAAGTTATTGGAGTTATGTTAAGCATTTGTTACTTTTTCATTCGAAAAAAAGTAACCAAAATTCTTGTCAAAATAAACTCCTTCCAGTCGAA
>CALJVJ010000316.1 GCA_937974625.1 uncultured Saprospiraceae bacterium | reverse complement strand
GAAGCTAGTATTTCATCTAGTATTTTATTTTCCTCATTTATTATTTTCCCAAAATGTATTGTATGACTTTTCTGTTTCAATAAATCCTTTCCTAAAAAGACTTCATTAACGATCTCAATGGCTCTGGTGCCGGATAATCTGATAACACCTATAGCGCCTGCTCCTGGAGGAGTGGCTAATGCCACAATGGTATCTTTTAAATCATATCTACTGTACTGCATGGAGTGGTCTGTTTTTCGGCAAAAATAGACTTTTTATTACATTACTGGATTTGGAATTAGAATAGAGAGCAGAGAGCAGAGATTAGAGAATAGAGACTATATTCATTTGTAAACAATGAAATATGTCTCTGCTCTCGCTTCTCTACTCTCTGTTCTAACTATTAATGAATAATCAATTTCTCATTAATCATCTCCGATGCTCCATCCAATGCTACGGCTACTTGATATAATCCTGTTGGATAATTAGAGGTCTTTAATAGAACGTCCGATTCCCCTTTTTGCTTTTGATAAGTTTGAACTACTTGACCCATCGTGTTGGTCAAGTAGATGATAGCGTTTTGATCAGTCCAATCTTGCAATGCGATGGTGACGCTGTTACGAGCAGGGTTAGGGAATAGGGTCAAGGCATTGGGCGCTTGGTAGTCTATACTTAAATCGGCAGTAGGAATAATCTTACTACTCGGAGAGTTAACGGCTATTTGGACGCTACATACTTCTCTGTTTTTGGCATTCTTGACTTGTACATAATGCGTCCCCCGAGGCAATTGACGCTCCACTAAATGACCACAATTAAAGGTACAGACGAAGCTGTTAATAATGCCCATCGGGTCGGAAGATATTTCAAATTGATAATCTAAATTCGCAACGCCTTCAATTTTTATATACCCTTGATTATTGTAATTAATCAATACCTCATTGCATTCTTTTACTTGTAAAGCACTACCTTCTGTTATTGGTAAATCACATTGCTTGTTTGTAAAAAAAACATCCTCAGCAGAGCGGATCAACGTATTTCTTTCAATAATATCTGCTAATGTGGTAGAAGTGATATTGTTGATCTCTCGATCTAATAGCAAGGGATCTCTGCTGTAATAAAAACGATCTGCATTTCTCAATTGGTCAAATTGGTGGGTGAGCATCACTTGTAAAGTTGGACCAAAGACTTTACCAGGAAGTGCTTGTTCTGATAATAAACCAACCCAAGGATCCACATTTTGAACCGTTCCATATAAATCTTCTAAAGTAGCAGCTACGTATGGATCACTATTAATTTGTGTAAAATTACTAATCATCGGTAGGCCTACCATCGTTCTCAAACTATTATAATCTGGTAACCCATGATCTCTTCCTCTTTGAATATTGAGCGCTGCTAAATCTAATCCCCCAGCACCGGGCGGACCAAACAATAAATTTCTAAGTGGACTAACTATTTTAGCATCTACTCGTTCTTGGGTTTGGGCATGTAAGCCTCTTAATATAGGTGTAATTCCTTCTGTTTGAATGATGCTAGGATTAAAGAACGCATCTTCCAGTGGTATCAAATTTACAGTGCTGTTCCCACTTTGTTGACAGTCTTGATAGACAAATGGAATCTCAGAAGTAACCATGGTATGCCCAAGTCTATAGGCAGCGGTGATAAAGGAATTTAGGATCTCACCAGATGCATGAGTTTGATAGGCACGCTCTGGAATTAGGACGCCGAGAGCGGGTAATAATTCATTATAAACAATAGACTGCATAAAACCGCTAACCATTTTTCGGGCATATTGATAATTCTGTTCGTCATTACAACGGCCACTAGCGATTAGTTCATCACAAATACGATTATGTTCCCTAAGGAATACGGTATGAAGTGCTGTTAATCCGGGTTGTTCATTGGCACGAACATCTCCAGCAACGAATACTTTTAATAGCTGACCGGTTGAGGAAGTAATGCCATCCATTGTAGGGGCATTAGGATCGATGGAATCATTGCAATTACCGGTAGTGGTATTACAGGGCAGTAGGTCTCCATTCGGACTTGGAGAGACTTTTAATTTACCGCAAATCCCAGACCGCAACCAATGTGCTCTTTCCATCTCCGATCCATAAACCATTGAGGCATCTATCCAAGCCGTATTTTCATTAATTTGTTGTCTTTGATTGTCGACCATTCGAGCATCTCCTCTTGTAAAAGACATTTGCCTGTTGCCTGTTTGAAATGGATCAAATTGCGGATCACCATAAGGAATTGGTATAGGAGCTTCTTCAGAACCAGGCTTGCTTAGCGCAATATCATGATCTAAAAATTGAAGGAAGGTGAAGACCATAGAGCTTAAGCCATGAGGATCTGGACGACTACTATATTGGTTAAACATTTGATTGCTAATGCGTCGCACATTCCCTCTATCCACCATCGTATTGCCATCTTGTTGATAGTAGGAGGTGGTGTTCATTCGAGCGAATGTAATACCCGCCTGTCCTTCAAATGGTTGCCGAAGATCGTTAAAACTCCCATTGATGGTTCGGTAATCAAAAATATTGCTTTGATTGACGTTTTGGGCAATACTAGAATTAAAGAGTAAGATATGGAGAGCCAAAAGGCATAAAACTTGTTGGTAGTTCGCGTAATTTCTCATTACAAATACTTCACTTTTAAGGATGACTATTGATTAGAGTATGTCTAAATTTTATCGTCCTGATAACCAATATTTTACGAACCTGACATCGAAAAAAGTTTGTTCCTTATCCCGATAAGCAAAAAACTTTTTCACTAGTCATAACCGCAAACTATTGATTATAAGTTAAATAAATTTTTAGACATACTCTTATTTGATTTTTAAATACCTGACAATCGTTAAATTTTTTGCTAAATTGGGACGAAATTCCATACTATGGCGAAAAAAATAAAAAATAATCCATTCAAACCAATTCTCAAACAGATTCCTGCACCTATCAGAAATCGGTATTTTTTGGTATTGGTTTTCTTTTTTGCGTGGTTGATTTTTATTGATAAACACAATATGTGGACTCAATATCAATTACAGCAATCTTTAAATAAATTAAAATCGGACAAAACTTTTTACGAAGAGAAGATTAAAGAAGTTAGAGAGGAGGCATTGGATATTGAACAGAATAAAGAAAAGTTTGCCCGAGAAAAATATTTTATGAAAAAGAAGAATGAAGATGTTTTTGTGATTGTTCGTGAAGAAGAGGAATAGGTGCTGTTGATAACTGATTGACAGAAACACCTTATAAAATTACAAAATATTATATATTTGCGCTGCTTTGAAAAAGCAATGTGATATTTGCATAAACTGTAAACTGAAAAATAAATTAATATGGCTGTTCTATTAGATAGCAAATCTAAGGTTATTGTTCAAGGCTTCACTGGTAAAGAAGGCTCTTTCCATGCGGGGCAAATGATTGAATACGGTACGAATGTTGTTGGCGGTGTTACTCCAGGAAAAGGAGGACAAGTACATTTGGATAAACCTGTTTTCAATACGGTACAAGAAGCTGTAAGTAAAGCAAAAGCAAATACCTCAGTGATTTTTGTACCTCCAAGATTTGCTGCGGATGCCATTATGGAAGCTGCGGATGCAGGCATTAAAGTGATTATTTGTATCACTGAAGGTATTCCTGTTCAAGATATGGTAAAAGTGAAAGCTTACCTAAGCGACAAATCTTGTCGATTAGTTGGCCCTAACTGCCCAGGTGTCATTTCTCCAGGACTTGCAAAGTGTGGTATCATGCCAGGCTTCATTCACAAGCAAGGTAGAATTGGTATTGTTTCTCGTTCTGGTACTTTGACCTATGAAGCAGTTGACCAAGTAACGAAAGCTGGCATGGGACAGTCTACTTGTATTGGTATTGGTGGTGACCCAATTATTGGAACTACTACTAAAGAAGCTGTACAATTATTGATGAATGACCCTGATACAGATGGTATCATCATGATTGGTGAAATCGGTGGTGGTATGGAAGCGGAAGCAGCACGATATATCCAAAGATATGGTACGAAGCCAGTCGTTGGATTTATCGCTGGTAAAACAGCTCCTGCTGGTCGTACAATGGGACACGCTGGTGCAATTATCGGTGGTGATGAAGATACTGCTGAAGCGAAAATGAAGATTATGGCAGCGTGTGGATTGCATGTAGTTCAGACGCCAGCAGAAATTGGTAGCACGATGAAAAGAGCAATGAAAGCTGCTAAGAAGTAAAATTTTCTTCAACTTGTAATAGTTGAAATGGTATATAAAAAGGCAATCTCTTAATGGAGATTGCCTTTTTTGTTTAAGTAATGAATGCATTTGTCAGTATGCTTACTTCGTCCGCTCACCCACAAAACTATCTTGTTTATATTTAAACAGTATATTAAATGTAGTCAAACTTCCATAAATTCGAGTGATATATTGCTGTAAATTTACCTTTTCCTCATCACTCATTTTTTTGCTAGCATTTATGCGTTGTTCCATCACTCTTATACGGTCTCGAACCATTACAATTTTATGGAAAAAAGTTTCGATTGGTATTTCTTTTGATTGTAAATCAGGGTCGTCCGGTCTCAAAATCATTGTTCCTCCCTTCCATTTATCCGCTAGCGGAACTATTTCTGTAGCATCCGACCAATTACGTAATATTTTCACCAAAGACTTTTCTGCTTCTGTATAGCTTACACCAGTTTCGGCAGGTTCTGCTGCTATCACCTCCCATTTATCATAATCTTTTCCAACCAACTTAATGCCATAGGTTTGAAAACAAACATCATAGGCTGCAATATGTAACTTGATAATTACCCCAAACCCAAAGGCTGGATGCTTTACTCTAGAACCGACTCCTAATACATTGCTCATTTTGACACGGTTTTTGTATATAAATAAATGTTAATATGAAATAATTACGAACACGATTTTTGATTGTTGCGTTTTTGAGGAGCCTTAGCAGTTTGAAAGAATGCCTCATAAACCTCATAACTCCTTCCCATGCTTCTAGAAAAAACAGTACAGAAAAGAGCGATGGCCTTTTTAGCGACTTATTATGATAATCGATTATTGAGAAGACGAATGTTTGCAGCTGAAGAAGTAAGTACTAAACGGATATATGGTGGCAAAAGAGCAGACGGGTTATTGGCTTATCAAAGTCGTTTATCAGGAAAACCATTTGTGGTCTCCATGGAAGCTAAATCTATTAAAACCCTTCCTGCTATCAAACCCTATCACGATTGGGGCCGGTGGTTATGGAATAGTTTGCGGTTTAGTTTGTTCTTATGTTTGGCTAGTGGTTTAGCCTATCTCGCTTTGCAAGGACAAACTAATCTAGAGATTTTTGTGCCTGTAATTTGGTGTTTATGTGCAGGAGCTGCTTTTGGTTTATTGACTTGCAATAGCTATAGGCATCAAACCATAGATGTGATTACTCAACTCAAACAATATCCAGCTAATGAACAATGGTTGGCTTTTTCGAAAGATGCTTTTGTGGCATTGAATGCCGAAAAACAAGAATTATTAAGGACTGTTTGTAAATATAGGGGTATAGGATTACTACTCATTGGACGAAATAATTCTACTGATTTATTGCAAAAACCAAAGCGTCGGTGGTCTTGGATTATTGAGACAAGAGGTGGCTGGCAGTTGATTCGGGATTTTTTGGTGTATTATAGTAAGGAAAAAGAGATACGGAAGTTTATTTAGAGGTTTCGTAAAAAATAAACTACGCAGCTAATGAGACAGGATTGAATCACGGATTAAACGGTTACTTTTCTAGATGGGCTCTAGGTCGTGTACCATATTTCGTAGATTATTATTTTCGTTTTCTCTTAATACTAAAAGCTAAATATCCGTGGCTAAACCTAATCGTATTTAATTTTAGCCACGGATATACTATATTAGTCTCCCAATTCCTTTATCTTAAACCGCTCAATAGTAGCAGGAATATGCGCATCCTTCATAATCCCTTCTATTTTTTGCACAATTTCAGGATTTGTTGCCGCCACATCATTTTGTTCTCTAGGGTCGTTTTCTAAATCAAATAATTGCAAATCCATATTCCCTTCGAAAATATCTGCTCGAATAGCTTTCCATTTGCCCATACGCACCGCTTGCTGTCCTTTATAAGCAGGAAATTCCCAATACAAATAATCGTGTGCCTTTTGGTCTTTTTGTAATAAGGCAGGTAAAAAACTGATGCCATCTGTATTACTTGGAATCGATTGCTCCGCCACTTCACATAAGGTTGGAAGGACATCATAAAAAGCAGAAATATGCTCCGATTGACTTCCTGCTTGAATCTTCTCTGGCCAACTGGCAATCATAGGTACTCGAATTCCTCCTTCATGTGTAAATCCTTTACCCCATCCATATTCTGTTTTAAAAGGTTTGGCACTGTCGAAAAATGGAGTGTCTGCACCACCTGTATAGGTTGGACCATTATCACTTGAAAAGATGATTAAAGTATTTTCATACACCCCCATTTCTTTCAACTTCGCTACTAATTCTCCGACTTGTTCATCCAAATAGGAAATCATGCCTGCATAAGCTGCACGAGGATATTGATTGGGAAAATAGCTCTTATCTGTGTAGGGAGCTTCTTCGCCCAATTTCTTCCGATAATAATCTACCCAACGTTTTGGCGCTTGCAGTGGTAAATGTGGGATAGGAGAAGCATAGTATAAGAAAAATTGTTGGTCTTTATTGGCTTCCATAAAGCCCAATGCTTCATTGTGCATTAGGGTGGGGGCGTAGTCATTCAATCTGAAATCAGCGTAACTTGTAGTATCATTGGGATTGGCACCTTCTGCTAAATTGGCTCTCGGTGCGACCATTTTATTATTTAAAATATGGCGTTCTTCATTGCGCCATAAATGCATCGGATAATAAGTATGTGCTTGCCGTTGGCAATTATATCCATAGAAAAAATCAAACCCTTGTTTATTGGGAACACCTTCTGTAGTTGGTGCGCCTAATCCCCATTTGCCTACACTACCTGTCTTGTAGCCAGCATCTTGTAATATCTCCGCAATGGTCACAATGCTGTCTGGTAACGGTCGCTGCCCTTCTAAAAATGGATTGTCAAACATGGCTTGATAACTCCACACTTCTCCTCTAGCTTTCCATTCATCATTGCCTCTGACATGTGCATGCCCTGTGTGTTGCCCTGTTAGTAAAACGCATCTTGCAGGCGCACAAACAGGCGCACCCGTATAATGTTGGGTAAAGCGCATGCCTGATTTTGCTAAAGCGTCTAGATTAGGCGTTTCTATTAATTCTTGTCCATATATTCCTAATTCTCCATACCCTAAATCGTCTGCAAGAATGTAGATGATATTTGGTTTTTGAACTTTTTCTTCAGGAGGTGATTGACAGCTTTGTATTAAAAATAGCAGTCCAAAAAAAGAAAAAAAGGTCGCTAAACGATTCATTTTGTAGGATTTATTAGTACTGACGAATTTATTCGTCGTAAAAGAGTAAATCGACGAATGAATTCGTCGGTACGTTCAATACTGTTGGAAAATTCAGAAAAATTTTGCTAAACATAATAAAAAAATAGGGTTTATCGGTTACAATTTTATAAATTCACTTTTTTATAAATTATTTAGCAGAGTAGAAGGGATACTTGGTATCGGAACAATTTATACTGCTGATAGCGTAAATTACTAAAAAATAGGTTGACTGTGACCCCAAAATCATACATCATAAATTTTACCTGCCTGCCGGCAAAGGCAGGAATCATATACCATAAATCTATCACGTGCTCAATTTAGATGGATTTATGATTTAAGATGTATGAACTATGATTTATGATTTTACACTAAATCACAAAAGCTTAATCTTATCGATTTTATCCTATTCATAGTATAACGCCCTTTGCCCCAAGCCCTTCGCCCTCCGTCAACACACAATTCATGGTGACTCAACTAAGATACCCAACAGTTCGTAAGATAGTCCAGTCTTCTTACATCGATATTTTTGCTGCCCTGCTTATTTTGGGCGTTTCTGTTGCCAAAGGTTTTCATGGAACTATCTACCAAGATGGCGCCATGCAATTTGGTATTCCTATTGCCGAACTAGGGACTTATGTGAGGAATGGTGCTTTCCCTTTGGGCATTTTATCGGTCATTGCGGCTATTTTTTCCGTTTTGGCGACTCGATTGGTGGGGAAGCAGAATAATTGGGGGAATATCATCGGGATTATTACCACAATAAGTTCTGGTGTCTTAGACTATTTATTTGGCAATCATTCTGCGGTGATTACTTATCCTGTGACTTTTATGATTCACAACTTGGCAACCTATCGCTGGTCGCAAGGCGCAAGAATTAAGAAAAGAGATATTTGGTATTATGTGATTATTGGGGTAGGGATGCTGATTGGTTTTGGACTCGTTTATTTAGGTGCCTATTTGTTTGGTGGAAAAACAGACAATGCCTTTTTGATAACGGTGTCTCTAGGTTTTGGTTTGTCCCTTGGTGGGAATTTCTGTAATGCTTTTAAATATGAAGAAACTTGGCTGAGTTGGGTGGTTTATAATATTATTAATTTGGTGAAGAATGCCATGCAGTTGAATATCGCGAATGTGGCGAAGTATGTTTTTTATCTATTTAATGCTTTGATTACGCTGTTTGATTGGCGATTTAATGGAGATGCGAAGGTAGGCGTTAATACTGCTAGTTAATCCGTTCTCACGAAGTTGTACCTTGTGAATAGTATTAGTCCGACGCAGGCGGAAAGAACTTTAAAGTAGGTTTAATTGATTTTAAAAAGAAGACTTTTTTTAAGAATTTAGTAACTGCTGCCAGAGGCAGCTTGAATACGACAAACGAGGCACAGCCTCGCTCGAACTACTTTTAAGAGCTTATTTATTATTCCTTACCCAATCCTTTCCCTTTAGGCGCTGCTACGACAGGCACCTTCCCAGACCGTTTCATAAAAGAAAATAGCTCACTAAAATTATTAAATTCTTTTCGGAAAGTTAGCCCGACTCCCGCGTTATTTCTTCGACCGCCGATGATTTCAGGCTCATTTTTATAGTAGCCTCTGACTTTTAGACGACGGTCTTTAGTCAATTCATATTCGATGATAAAATCGCCTGTTACTAATGCGTCTCCACTATTATTGACGATATATCCTCCACCTAAATTGGCTTTTCCTGCAATGTTAAAAATCCATCGGTCTTTGACTCGAAATTTTGGATTGATTGAAAACTCATGACCAGTCGCTAAGTCATTGGGATTATCTATGGTTGCAGCATCGTATTGATTATAATTTACATCAAAATCTTCTACTTTTAAGAAGTTAATGTCTGCTAAACCTTGTGCAAATAGTTCGGTTAAGTAAATCGATAGTTGATTGGACAATAGTTCACTTAAAGTATTGATAGCCAATTGAGATTGTCGACCTGCTAAAAGGGTTCCCTGATTGGACGGTAAGAACCCACCAAATAGGATAAGCCCTAATACCTGCGTATTTAAAGCATTTTGGTCCAGTTCCACTAATCGAACTTTATTATCGGTATAGTTCTTTAATTCACCCGTTAGATTAGGGAAATCTAAACTGAAATTAATATTTGGGCTTAATAATTGACCGGTCAAGCCCATCGTTAAATCTACTGCGGTGGACTGCCGTGCTTCTGTTTTTATTTCATTGTCATTATTAAGGTATTCCAATATAAAATTATAAGGAGAGGTGCTCAAACCTTTATACTCCGCAGCGATATTAATATTGGCATTATAGGGGTCCCCAGACCAGTTAATGGTGCCACCTCGTTTCACGACAAATGGTTTATTGACCACATTCATTAGGGTAAATAAATATTCTCCTTGCTCTATTTCGTAGTTGCCATACATTGTAATATCTCCACTTCTTGTTAAATCCATTTTGACACTTCCGTTTCCTCGCCCTTTCATGATGTCGCCTGCCTGTTCATCGAAAATGAGTAGTACTTCGGCAGCATCTGTCATTTCTAATTCCATATGGACATTGACGCCTGTTAGTTCACTTGAAATAGGCTTTTTTGCTTCTGCCTCTACGATTACCTCCGCGGTATCTCTTTTTTCGAAACGAATAAAACTTTTTTCTTCGACCGTACTTTCTCCTCCAACAGGTATAGAAACTCTAGTTCCTCGAGCTGTCGTGGCTTTGATGTCTATATTCGTCTGATTAAAATTACCCGAAAAATATATATCTCCTTTACCAATGCCTTTGCCATAATAAACTGGATTGTCGGCTTTGCTGGTATTGATGACCGTAAAATGATTGGATAATACTCTGCAATCTAAGGCTAGTTTATTGAAAAATTTATGGGTGATACCTCCTGTGATTGTAGCAGAATTTCCATCTTCATCGTAGATAGTCCCACCCGTCGCATCCAACATCCATTTATTATTCATCTTGACCGTCTCATCTCGAATGGTATAAATGGTATTGGTGTATTCTAATAAAGTTCCCCCTTCATAAATTCTTAGGTCGCCATCTAAGTTGGGGTCGGAAAGTAGTCCGTTTAAGGTCAATTTTCCATCGATATTACCATAGGTTCCCGATATACCACTCCTTACAAAATACTCTGCTAAATGCAACGGAAATTGATTAATATCTAGTTTTAAATCAACATAATTAGGACTTGTTGCTAAGGTTCTTGGTTCGATATTGATATTAGGTGGATTATAAATGCCATCCAATTTCATAGCTCTTTCGCCATTACGCGTGGCTAATTCCACCTTGACTGGACTTTTGATACTTTCGGCAGTAGCACTTAGTGTCAGCTCTCCGTAATTATCCCAGTTAATATTGAACGTATCGGCTATTAAATTGAGTTGTAATTTTTCTAAAGCAAATAAATCTTCAACGGATAGATTTAAACGATAATCTCCTTCAAAATCTAATTTGTCAAAGTCCCAAAGGGTGTCGATATAACTGGCATTAAACCCTTCTACTTCTAACAATAATCCTTTATCGACCAGACTATTGATAGCGACCTTTTGACTGCCTTGCGAAATTTGGAAATTTTGTGTTTGAATAAAGTTTTTGCCAATTTGTAAATAGTTATCAGGCTCTATATTCCAAATGGAATTAAGGATGACCAGATTGGTTGGCAAAAGAGCAATGTTAAATTGGTCGCCGACCATCGCAAATTTACCTTCTAAATTGAGCTTGTCTAATTCATTGGTAAAATCAGCTGCATTTAAATTGAAAGTGGCGGAATCGTTTTCGATGTAAGTTAAAAGAGAAATGAAATCAAAATTTAGATTTCCAATATTGGTATTTTTAACAGAAAAATCTACTTTTCCTTCTTTCTCTCCTCCGCCTGTTACTAGCTTGATATCTTGAGTGTTGATGTTGCCAAACTTAAAACTTGGCAATTCTAAATCGACTAATAATGTATCTCTAGCAAAATCGAAATAGGATTGCAGTTTAACATTTTTGAGGGTATCTAAATTTTTATCAATGAGATAGGTGAAATTTTTAGTATCAAAAATTTCTAGTTGTAAATCAAATTCATTGTTGATGACCGAGGTATCTCTTTTACTACGAATATTAAATCGGTCGGCATAGCCCGTGAAATTATTTTCTATATGCTGCAAAATGGCTTCTCCAATGGTCGTTACTTCAAAATCTCCAATTAACGTAGCTTTAAATAATTCGGAATTGGCTCGCCAAGCTTTTTTTCGACCGCCTGTAATCGCAGAGGAAAATTTAAGCGAGTCAATGGTATATGTTTCTTTTTTGTCTTTCAAAAGGGTTAGGTCATAAAGTACGGCTCGACCTAGTATATCATTGATGTTATTTCCTCGAATCTTTAAGTCCACATCTCCTGCAACCACAAAATCTTCTTTTATTAAATTGAGACTTTTTAAATCTACTCGATTGATGTCTACTTTAAAATCAAAGAAAGGAACTCGTTCTTCAAAGTTGATAGTTCCATCAAATAAAAAATCGATGTTATCATCATGAATACCAAAATCTCCAATGAATAGATTATTATTGATTTCGCCAGCAATGTTTAGGTTTTCATAATCATAGCCCTTGAAAGCAAAGTAATCTATCGAGGCATTTAATTTTGCGTAAGCAGTGTTTTGGGTCAATCCCACACCGTCATAAACCTTAGAACTAACCGTCACTAAACCAAAATTCGGATTGTCTGTCCAGCGAGCTAAATCAAAATCTGTCAAAGATAGTTGCCCTGAATATTGAGCTTGTTCGATGCCTTCTCTGGAATTGAGATTCATATCCATGGCGGCTTTTCCCAAATCTGTTTGTAGGTTTCCATCTGCCACAAAGTCATTAAAGAACCCATCAAATCGGCCTTGGAAATCTAGTTGCCCTAGCTTATCGAAATTGGCTGGTGGATTAAAATTAGGGATTAATTGACGCAAGGTCTGCATGTCTGTATTCAATTCCTCCAATTTTAAACTCAAAAAAGCCTCATCACTTTGTGTTAGATTTCGAGAGTTAAAATTTCCTTTTAATTGCATACTCTGACCCAAACGTAAATTTAAATTCCGCCCTTTTAGATTATTGACTTTTCCTTTTAAATTTCCATCTATGTAGACTACTTCATTTTTGTTTTGGGAAAAAAAGGTGTTTCGTTCTAGTTGAGGCGCAAATGCCATAATATCTCTAACCGCTACATAAGCTTTATCGAAATCCCCATTCATGTATACCTGATTATTATAATCTCTGAAATCAGGGTATTTTTTGAATTTCATGACCAAGGTGTCACCTAAATTTGAATAGGGCGTTATCAATGCCATACCAAATAATTCTATTTTCCTAGGCGTGATGGTTGCTTCTTTGGCAGATAAATTGTTCAATACAAATCCAGAACCTTCTTTTAGCGATAATTTTTTTGATTCGCCCTTAAAGACCCAATTCTGAATACTGAAGTCTGCGGCCTCAATATTGATATCATAAACATTCAAATGATTATAATCTATTTGATTGGCTCGAGTTGACTTTATCGGAGCGTTTCTATAATTGTGATGAATAAAAGTCCCATCTGCCAATTCTAAGTCTACTATATTGACGTACCATTTTTTCGAAGGAGTAGGTGGGGTATTTATCGCTTCTTCCTTTTGCTCGATGGATAGGGTACTTGTCGTATCAATAGGTAAAGGGGCCAATGGATTTTTGGCAAAATTGATTAGGGTGACATATGGACTAGACAGTCGTATTTTTTCTGCTACGACTAGTTTTTCCGCCAAATTAAGGGTGTCTATAAAAATATCTCCTTCCGATAGGGCAACACGCAATTCCTCTCCTCCCACACTATCATCCTTGATAAATTCGACTTCGCGTAGATACAGCGCATCTACATCTAAAAAAAAGGGCTTTCCTGTGGCTTTTTTCTTTTCTTTCTTTTCCTTGTCTCCTGCTAATTTATCCAATAATTTCATAAATTCATCCTTGCGTTCATTCGGATAACGACGCATGAAAAATTTAGCCCCTGATAAGGTCAAATCATCTACCTTTAATTCTTTTTGCAACAGTCGGAAGAGGTTTGTATTTAAATTGACGGTCAACGCCTTGCTGTAGAGTAAGGTATCTCCATGAAAATCTTCTACATAGAAATTATCTAAAACCAGCTTATCAAAAAAATCAAGGTCAATATGGTCAAAAGTAACGGTCGTTTTTAGCTCTTTGGAAACGTAATTGGTGGTCTTCTTTAAGGCAAGATTTTGAACGAAATCAATTTGTAGTAGAAAATAGAGTAGTATAAATAACCCAATAATAATGGCAATAGTCCACCCAGCAACTTTTAACAGTCGATTCAACAGTGGGGTATCCACTGATGGCGGTGCCATATTTGGTGTTGTTTCTTCCAATTAATTCTTTCGTATTTCTGAGTCTTTTCACTTTAAAGGGAATAAATATTTTTAATAAAATTAAAGTAAAAAAGTCTCATATTCTCAATTTAATAATAATAATAAATGCATTACCATTATAAACCCGAAAATTAGGGATAATTGTTTACTTATGTAGGGATTTAACGGAATATTAATGTGGAAATGATGAAGGGGAACAAAATAGAAAGTCAAATAATTGTCTGATGCCATTTTAGTCGATTATTTTGGGTCTTCTTAAGCGGATGCAGAACAGTTAAAATTTTTCTATTAATTTTAGACCTCTTTTATCAAAATTAAATAATCTATGTATCGGATAAAATATTGTTTTTGCTTTGGAGTTTTGGTGGTGATTTTAAGTTGTGTGCAACCAATAGAAACAAAACACCAGGAAAAGGAAATAGCGTCAGTGGCTACTACTAAATCTAATGCAAATGTGGAAAATGCTTCTTCTAAAATGGGAACGCCTTTAATCCGTATTGATACTACTATTTCGTTGGATTATATCATGGGTAAATTTGAACCTACAAAACACGAAAAATTTATCCAAGTTTCCCCCAAATATGCGAATGGCCGAAAAGACCGGTGGTTAAGGAAAGAAACCTACGAAGCGTTTTTAGAAATGCATGCTGCGGCAAAAAAAGAAGGTATTGACCTGAAAATATTATCGGCAACTAGAAATTTTATAGCTCAAAAAGGTATTTGGGAAGGTAAATGGACTGGCACTCGATTGCATGAAAGTAAAGAGAATTTAGCTAAAACAACTCCTGACCCAACTCAGCGAGCTTTGAAAATTTTAAAATGGAGTTCGATGCCAAGCACTTCTCGACATCATTGGGGAACAGATATGGACTTGAATGCTTTTACCAATGATTTTTTTGCAAAAGGGGAGGGACTGAAAATTTATAATTGGCTAACTGCCAATGCTGCATCTTTTGGTTTTTGTCAACCATATTCGCCTAAAGACGATAAAAGACCGAATGGATACAATGAAGAAAAATGGCATTGGTCTTATTTGCCTATTGCTCAAAAGCTTACGGAACAAGCTCGATTGCGTCTAGATGATACCTTGATTGAAGGATTTAAAGGTGCAGAAACAGCAAAAAACATTGGCGTAGTAGAAAAATTTATTTTGGGGATAAATGAGGAATGTTTGTAGATACTGGATGCCATCAGATATCAATAGCATCCAGCATCCAGTATCTAGTATCTAGTATCTAGTATCTAGTATCCAGTATTCAGGTTTACCTCAGTATCGTAATATCGCCCTTCATCGTTTCTCCTTCGACAATATCTAAGCGTAAAATATAGTAATAGGTTCCTTCTGGAAGGTCATCACCATTTGTAGCTGTTCCTTGCCAATCGTTATTATAAGGACTTGCTTTATAAACAACATCTCCCCAACGATTGAAGATTATTAATTCACTTTTTGGGAAATCAATAGCATCAAAAATTAGCTCGTCGATTAATAGCATATCGTTCATGCCATCTCCATTTGGTGTGATTGCATTTGGGACGGTGTTCGTAGTGTCTACATCTGCTCCCGGTAGCACCACTACTCGCACATTGGCAATATCACATAATTCTGAGCAGGCAGCACTACACACTTCATATTGAAATTGTTGCGTACCAAAATATCTTGCTGGTGTGGTAAATTCAAAAACACCACTACCTACTTCGTTTAATTGTCCAGTCGAAGGTTGTTCTAATATATTGATATTAAACATATCGGAATTGACTTGGTCATTTTCAATTAAATTAAGGGTATTAAAACTTTGGTCTGGTTGAATTTCAAAAACATCATCAGCTGCTATAGGGAAAGTTGGTACATTAATCAGTACAGTATCTGAACTAAAACTCCCACAGTCTTCATTTGATAAGGTCCAGATATAGGTATTGGTGCCTTCTGCTAAATCTGCTACCATACTATTTGCTTCATCGGGACTAACAACCATACTTTTTTCTAAAGTGGTCCAACTTCCTGTATAATCTCCTGTAGGTTGGACGGCACTTAAGACTGATTCATTGGTACATATTTCCTGATTTACTCCTGCATCCGCAATCGGTAATGCTTCTGAATCGGAAACAATTACTAATGAAGTTGTTGGACAATTGTTTTCCGTATTTAGGACCGTTAAAGTATAACTTCCCCCTCTATTAATTTCAGGGGTGTAGGTATCTGCTCCTGAAATTATGTTCCCACCTACTGTGGTCCATTCAATAGCAATATTGTCTCCTATCGTTCCCGTCCCGTTAATGACCAAACTATTATTACAACTGATAGTTAAAGCTTCACCAGCATTTGCTTCGGGTGCATCTATATTAGAATCTACGATTACTTCATCTGTCGTTTTACATCCATCTGCACTTTCTATCGATAATTCATAGGTTCCAGGAGCATCAATATTAACGGATAATTTGTCTCTATCTCCTATGATATTTCCATCAACAGTCGACCATAAAATGACACTGCCTGGTGCTAATTCTTCACTTATTCCTGCTAAAGTTAGTTCTGGTTTATCACAACTTAGTAGCTTGTCTCCGCCAGCATTGGCTACTGGAATCACAACATCACTTTGGACAATTACTTCGTCAAAGCTAGAACAGCCATTGTCCGTATTGGTTACCGTTAAAAGAAATATTCCAGGGCTTCCAATTTCTGGTGCGGCGATACTTGTGTCTCCAACAATAATTCCACTAGTTGATGTCCAAGCATAAGTGATATTATCTCCTAATTCAGATGCTGTTCCATTTAATCTTCTGCCTGTAGGAAATTCGCAACCAGAGACTGGTGGTGCTTCTCCCGCCTCGGCTATTGGCGCTGTTGTACTTTCAGTCACGGTTACTTTACCTATTGCATTACAACCAGTTTCCGAATCCATAATTTCTAAAGTGTATTCTCCAGGAATCGCTATATCGGCTTGAATCTCCGAAGAAACTTCTGTCCCATCCTCTGCTTTCCATGAGATAATAGTCGTTTCAGTGATAGAAGAACCCCTTCCATCTAAGGTTACTATTTCCTTATCACAATCTATTTGTCTGGGTGGCCCAGGGTCTGCTGATACTCCTGTTCCATCATCTGATACAATACTTGCAGCGGTACTTTCGCAATTATTATTTAAATCTTTTACTAACAATTTGTAAACACCTACAGATTGCACCATTGCGGTTGGTGTCTTTTCTCCTCCGCAAAGAACCCCATCATCTGTTTCCCATAGGTAGCTATAATGGTCACCGTCTGGAACATTTGCGCTTAAAGGGGTGCATTCTGCTTGACAAGCTAAGATTAATGATTGGCTGATGGAGGTTTGAGGTTTTGTTTTATCCTCTCTGACCATTATTCTAGCGGTGTCAGCAATACAATTTGGATTGTCAATGTTGATAACAATTAATAAATATTCCCCCTCTATCGCCGTTCTAATAGTATCTTCAGTTGAAATAGGTTCTTTATTAGGGTTTTCCCAGCGATAAGCAAAGTTGAGGCCTTGAGAGGACTCAGAACCGTCTAATTTTACATCATCTGCTCCACAACCAATAATTGCTAAATCCTCTGCTCGTGCTACGGGTAAAGAATTGTCTGCATTTATCATCATCGTATCCGTTGCCTGACAGCCGTTTACCTGATTGGTAACGGTGAAGATATAAGTGCCTACTCTCGATACATTCGCGACTTCTTGGTCATTAACATCTGGATAGAATATGGAAGAACCATCTGGAGTAGACCATTCTACTTCTGCACCGGTAGACCCAATTCCGGTTAGTTCAATGCTGTTATCATTACATCCCATTTCTAAATCTGGGCCAGCGTTGGCTTCTGGTTTAATGGTATCTGTGAATACAAAAGTGCTGTCAAAGCCAATACAACCGTTTACTGTATCTGTTGCGATGAATTTATAAATACCTTCTCGGTCTATGGTTGGGGTAAAAGATGTGTTCCCTGATACTATATTTCCATTTGTTGTGGTCCATAAGTATTTGTTATTTGGATTGTCATCTATCACTTCTAAACCTAATTCAAGGGTACTATTCGTGCAGCCTAAGGTACCACCTTGACTTACTTGTACTCTTGGTGGTTGGGCAGTGATTATTTCTATGGTGTCGGAGGCTTCACAACTGTTATCCGTAATTCTTACAGTGTAAATATATCGCCCAGGAGCAAGTGCAGTTGTCATTTCATTATCATCGGTTAAGCTATCTAATACACCTGTTCCTAAAGCGGTCCATTTGGTGGTGTAGAGATTACTTCCTTGTGAAACTGGTAAAGTGAAATTACTTCCATCTAAAGGAATACTTATGGATGCATCTGCCTCTACACAACCAGCATCGATATCTTCGGCTAACATAATAGTCGGTAAATCTGCCTCACTTAAAGTAAGGTTAAAGACTCTTGTTTCAGATTTACTAACATCTACAATAGAATTGACAATAATAGAATATGCTCCTTCTGCTAAATTAGTTAGAATGATGCTATCATTTTCAACATCTTCTCCTGTTAAAAACGGTTCCCCATCTTTATTGACAAAATATAGAAAATTTTCTCCAGGGTCTCCTGATACCGTTAACCTAATTTGTCCATCGCCACCTGTACAGCTTGGTCTGAGTGAATCAACTACCGTCATTCCAAAATTATCAATACAAAGGTCTTTGGTACTATCAAAGGTACCTATATCGTCGCCTGCGCTGCTGATAGTCGTAATGTCTTGAATCGTATCTAATCTAAAGTTAGCACAAGCCCCTAAATCTCCAATTGTGGTAAAGCACAAAGCATAAATAGACGTTCCATCTGCAAGGGTCGTTCCATTTGCGTTGTCATCAGAGGTCCATGCAACCCTTATCACTCCCTCACCTCCCAAGACGATATTATCTGAAGATAAATTCGAGATAGCATTACCAACTTGTACAGAATCAAACCTTAAAACATTTGGGTCATACAAATGACTATAACCTGCTGAAACGATTTCCTTAAAATTGCTCGTTTGTATATCTACACAGAAAGCATTATTTTTTCTTACTTCTTGGGCTTCTGAATTTAATATAAGTCCTGAAGTTTCAACGGTTACTTTTCCATCGTTTTTATCAATGTCAAGTCTATCCTCGTTCGCATTTAACATAAAAACGGGCGTATCATTGGATTCAGGAAAGATTACTGGGGACTCTGTTCCCAAATTACCTATCACGTTAAAGCATATTTCGTAGATGCTTGTGCCATCTGGCAAAGTGATACCCGCTGATGTAGGACTATCCCAACTTTCTAATTCTAATCTTCCGTTAGCTGTATTATTAAATTTGAAATTGGCATCTGTTAAACCCGTAAGTCCTGTTGTTTTTACTTCTACAAATTCTAGCACCGTCGGGTCCCATTCAATAGGCATTTCGATATACTTAATATTGAGAAAGTTTTCAACTTTTAATTCTAAACATATATTAGTCGTTGGAGGAGCTGAAACTACTGGTGCGGTAAGGACAACTGTAGGCGGCAAGATTTTGATTTCACAATCCGTGAATTGTGGGTCTAAACTTCCATTACTATTGGTTACATTCGTCAATGCTCCTAATACTTTGACATAATCTATAGTGGCTACACTATCTATTGCTCCAATTGCTTTGAAACAAGCAGAGAAAAGTGTTGCGCCATTTTCAACTGTTGCTCCTGTTGTATTTGTCCATTCAAAGGTTATCCTATCTCCGTCAATTGTAATATTACTGGCATCTAAGCCTGTTAAATTTGGATTATGATTTTCTGTATTTACAAACTCTAGTAGCGTGTTGTCAAAAAACACGGTATACTTTGCCTCAACTATATCTTTAAAATTAGAAGTGACAAAATCTAGGCAAACAGTTTCATCTAATTTGATGTCTTGACAGTTAGTGGAAAAAGAGATTAGATTTTCACAATCTTTTATGTCCACGATTTGGGTGTTGGATATAAGATCTCTAGGGGCATCTTTATAATTTACTATCTCAAGTTTAGCATTTTTATTTATTTCTAAGGTCGTACTGGTGTTTTCACCAATTACATCAAAACATAAGGTTGCTAAATTGGTGTCATCAGGAATAGTGACTCCATTAATGAGTCCTTCTGAATCACCTATCCCAGGGAACCAAGAGGCAGTAGCAACACTATCAATAGACTCACCCGTTTTGTTGACTACAAAACTTTCTGCGTCTAATTTTGGTAAACCGAAATTTTTAATGCTACTAAACTTTAAGACACTTCCGTTCCATATAAGGGAAAAATCCATTGCAAGGATACTATCAAATTGAGCAACCTTTAAATCATAACATATCTGGTCGCCTTTGCAAAGTATACTCGGTTCGTTTTCAGGGGAAATCGTGAAAATAACATCTGGAATCTCTGCCGTAGCAGTAATTGTTCCATCTTGAGTTAGATTTTTGTCTTCTTCCCAAATATTCTTATCTGCATTATTTCTGATGACGGTCACTTGGCTTATTTCATTTGGAATAATGATATTTGCAGTAGCTCCTTCTGCTATTAATGCTTGAAATTCTATCTGAAAAATTTCTATTTCATCATTTCCTGGTAAGGTCATTCCAAATTGAGAGTTATTTTCATAAGTGAAGGTAAATTTACCATTTTCAACTTCTGAAAAATCAAAATTGCTTAGGTCAAGACTCAAGTCTGGTACAGCTTCTAAGTTTGATACGCCGACAAATTTTAATTCATTGGGATTCCAAGTGACAGGGAATTCTACTTTTACTAGCCCTGTAAAATTCATTACCCTAACATTGACTGACGTATTACTACCAGAAGGGGCAGTTCCATCTCCAACTATTAAGGACGGCTGCGCATAGCCACTTATTATAGCAGAAAGAAATAAAATACCGGTGAGAAAAGTTTTTAAATAGCTGTTCATGGATGTTATATATGTATGGTATATCTTTTATTAAATTTGTTGCTAACGAACGACTGTCTTCATTTTTCTAGAGTATATAACCCTGAGAGGACGATACGATGGAACTATGATTTATTTCTGAATCGAATAAGAAATACTAATTTCGTGAGTTACTCCTGCTGCTGGCCCAAATGAACTAAAATTATAATCGAAGCCATAACCAATCCGAATAGTACTATTAAACCCTGCATTCTCCCCGATTAGTACGCCTGTTTCGGCATGGGCACTTTTTGCAGTTGAGCCGCCTATACCGATGTAGATAGCAGAACTTGTTTGATACCGAAAGTTCGCACTAACATTGATAGGCGCTCCTTGCACATATTTTGCCCATCCTGCCAATTCCAAATAGCTATTATCGTCATCTAAAAAATGAAAAATTCCTGCTTGTGCATAAAAGTGTTGCATTCTTTTTAAGAAAAATTTCCCTGTTTCATCCTGAAACTCCGTATCTAATCCAATGGTTTGTGGGATAGAAAGCCCCGCATATACAAGGTCATCACCTTCTAATCTTTTGTAATAATATAATCCGAATCCAACATCAGGGAAGATTTGCATTTGATTGTCTGCCGCTACAATGTCTCCTTCATCTCTCAAATTTAATTCATTGGCATCTACTCTGTATTGGACAATTCCTAAACTTAATCCTAAGGCAATCCCTCCATAATATGGGTCGCCTGCTAGGATACCTCCAATTCGACCGTACAATCCGGTCAAACCCGTTGGGCCTGTTTGGTCATTCAATAAATACCCGCCTGTCAATAGACCAAAAGTACCTCCATCATACAAATACTCGCCTCTAATCAATTGTGTTTTTGGCGAATTCTCAAAATCTGTCCATTGGTTTCTATGCGAAGCACCAAAGGATAAATTATCTTCATTAATTAAATAATCTCGACTAACCATCGCGGGATTAATCGCCATATAATTATCTTGATATTGAGAGAATAGCGGCAGTTGTTGCGCATATAGCGTAGGCGCAATAAAAAGAAAGCATAAAAATGAAATCAGTTTGAACATGGGATATCTTATTAATTACTGTTTATTGGTCAGTTTTTTAGTATCGATAAACATATCTTGACAACTATTCGAGACTAGTTTTGTCGAGTAACTATTTGAGTACGAAGAAATTCATTCGTACCAATTGTTTGCAATTACTTTTCAATAAAAATAGGCAAATACTAAAATAAGGAGGTATGAGTATGGCAATTAGTAGGTCAACTAACCTTATTGCTATCTGTATTTTGCAAAACCTAAAATTTTAAACTTTGTTTGTTTACCTTTTGCCAATTTTATTGACTTTTTGTTTAAATTTTATGTTTTGGTCCTGTACTTTCGCAACCATACTATAGTGTTTCAGACTTTGAGAAAATTCCGTTTTGTAGGTTGGTTCGAATAGGTAAGTGCTTGAACACAAATAACTTAAGTATTTATGACGGTCTCTTTTTCTGTTCTACGTCGTTGAAAATACTCGCCACCCATACGGGTGTCTGCGTTTTTCGCCTAGTCGAACAAAAAAATAGCCTCGGTCAAAAGACTAA
>CALJVJ010000315.1 GCA_937974625.1 uncultured Saprospiraceae bacterium | reverse complement strand
CAACTCATAAAAGAGCCGCATGAAAATTTACAAAGTCTAAACCGACCACCTTTCGCGTAAAGCCCTAAAAGTAGAAATCCAAAAAGGAATAGTCGTTAGAAACAAAAGAATAACCATCATCAGGCTAAAATTCTCTTTAGCCCAAGGGATATTGCCTAAAAAATAACCACCAAAAACGAATAAAGCTACCCAAAATATACCACCGAAAACATTGTATAACGTATAAGTGGCTGCATCCATTTTGGTCACTCCTGCTACGAAAGGAACATAGGTCCGAACAATAGGAAAAAAGCGACTTATCACGATAGCCTGCCCACCGTGTTCTTGGTAGAAGTCATTGGCTTGGTTAAGGTATTTATGAAAGAGTTGACTTTTGATTTTTAGAAAATATTGAGAGGCATAGCGACCAATAAAGTAATTGGAAGTATTGCCTAAAATAGCAGCGGCAGTTAGAATACCCGCTAGTAAAAGCACATTGAGTGCTCCAGTAGCAGCCATAATACCCGCTGCAAAAAGCAAGGCGTCACCCGGTAAGAATGGGAAAAAAACCAATCCTGTTTCGCAAAAAATAATAGCAAATAGAATGACGTAGGTGTAAGTCCCATAATTGGTCACCAAGTCTAATAGTTTCTCATCGGTATGTAGAATGAGGTCAATAAAATCATTCATTAGCTAGTCACAGTTTCGGTCAGTTAAATTATTAGTCACTTGTGCAATATAAACTCTTTTGAGCATTAAAATTTTAGAATATTTAATTCCACGCCTTTTTTATAAATCGCAACCAATTTTTACTCAGAATATTATCAATATCCCTTTCTTCATATCCTCTTTTTCTTAGTAAGTTGGGTAAAATTTGCATATCGGCAATGGTCGTTAAATCATAAGGCGCTTGTTCGTTACCAAATCCACCATCTAAATCAGTACCAATTCCAATGTGTTGGCTATTTCCTGCTAATTGACAAATATGGTCATAATTATCAATCAATTTTTCCAAAGTAACCGCTTTTGATTGAGGAGTAGATTGTCCTCTCACCCAATTCGGAACGAGCATCCATGCATCTAAAACACCTCCAATAACTGCACCACGATTAATCAATTCTTTTAATTGGTCATCTGAAAATTGGCGATTGTGATTGACCAAACTTCTACAATTAGAATGACTTGCCCAAACAGGGCCATTAAAATGCTGCATGGCCTCCCAAAAACTTTCATCACAAAGATGGGTCGCATCCAAGATAATATTCAAACGCTCCATCTCTTTTAATAATTCCTTTCCTTTTTGTCCAATCCCTCCCATCGAGTCCGTCCCAAACGCATACGTTCCAGGACCGTAATGTGCAGGCCCTAGCGCACGTAAGCCATTGGCATAAGCCTTTTCTAAATAGGACAAATTTACAATAGAATCTGCGCCTTCTAAACTTAAAACATAACCAATCGCTTGTTGGTTCTTATCATCAGCTTGTTCCCAACTAGCTAAATGAGTAACTAAAGCTTCCCAATTGGTAATCGCTTTTATTTCGCCTGCGTCCTCCATTGCTCGATACCAAGCCAATTGCCCTTGTGTTTGTGCCCATGCTTGTTCAGGGGAATGCCACCCTGGTAAATTATTCGATTTTTTGACATACCGAGCAATCAAAGTAGCGACACAAAGTCCAATATTGCCTTTGCGCATTTCTGCAAAATTAACCATGCTGTTTCCCCTGTCAGGCTTGTCTGTCAGAGATTGTTCTCTTTGATTAATGTCCAAGAGCGGCTGGCGCAAGTCTCTATTCCATTCCAAAGCGTTCATGCTAAGGTCTAGGTGCGCATCAATGATTAAAGGTGATTGTGACATTTGTATAAATTTTTAGGTAATGATACCCATTTTTAGTTAAAAAAAACGACAGGCAATTCTGAAAACATTTTGATTTCTGGTAAACAGTTGACACAAAATCGGAATATATAGGTAAAATCCTTTAGAAGACCTACTTTTGCAGTGTTTTCTATAAATGAACTAAAGTACTTTCTGTTAGTTTACAATAAAATACTAATTCATTTATTACTTACAACAATTTCAATTTTCAAAACAAAAATTCAAGATGAAAAAATTATTATTCAGCATCTGTACAATTGCTTTAGTTGCATTTTTTGCAACGACTTCTAACGCACAAATCAAGACACCAGCTCCAAGTCCAAGTGCTAGTTCTACTCAAGCTATTGGTTTATCAGATGTTAAAATCGAGTATTCTCGACCAAGCGTAAAAGGAAGAAAAGTATTTGCGGCAGATGGTTTAGTGCCTTATGGAAAAGTATGGAGAACAGGAGCGAACCAAGTATCTAAAGTTACTTTTGGTGCAGATGTAAACGTTGGAGGAAAAGATTTAAAGAAAGGTGCTTATGCTATTTTAACGATTCCTAACGCTAAGTCTTGGGCTGTACACTTCTACCCATATGAGACAGGTAACTGGGGAAGTTATGTAGAGAAGACACCTGCTGTAATTGCTGCTGCTGAGGTGAAAGCATTACCTTTCTCAGTAGAAAGTTTCATTATCATGGTGAATAACATCACAGATGATAGCGGTAATTTAGAATTTATTTGGGATAACGTAGCAGCAGCAGTTCCAATGAAGTTTGAAGTACAGAAAAATGTATTGGCAGCTATCGACAAGACTTTAGCAGGACCAACTGCAGGTGATTACTACGCTGCTGGTAACTACTTATTATCTATCGGTAAGGATTTGGACAAAGCCTTGATGTATGTTCAAAAAGTAACGAAAGGAGATAGTCCAAAATTCTGGCAAGTAAGAAGAGAAGCTTTGATTTTAGGAAAATTAGGTAAAGTAAAAGAAGCTATCGCAGCAGCTAAATTATCTAAAGACTTAGCAATGAAAGCAGGGAATGATGATTATGTGAAAATGAATGAAGATTCAATTGCTGAGTGGATGAAACTGTAAATTTTTCGTCGTTTTTAACGATATACAAATATTTAAACCTCCAAGTTTTTTACAAGCTTGGAGGTTTTTTATTTCCTATCTCTGTAGAAAAGAGTATTACACAAGACGGTTTTTCATTTCTTTATAATAAATTGAAAATACAAGACGTTTAGAGGGGCATAATGTCAAATTTTATCAAATAACAAAATTCCCATATTATTAATAGCATCTTTTACATTTAATATTTTACGCTAAATTTCAGTTGTGTTTATTCTAGATTGTATAGAATTCCTAATAGACTTTTAGCTTCACCTCAAAACTTTCGTCAGATGCTATTATCACAAAAGAACAGTGCTTTCTTTTCCATCATTTTGTGTGTCCTATTCCTTTTTACTGCTTGTCAACGAGAGGAGATTGTTGATTTAGTAGAAACTCCTGTAGAACCAGAAGAACGAACTTTTCCAGAGGTTGATGAACGCCTATGGCCTTATTTTGAACGCTTTGAAACAGAGGGACAAGCTAGAGGATTTGACGTAGACTTAGTCGTTTCACAGATTAGTGGTGTCATTGAAGATTTGGAGGGGGAACACATTGCAGGCCAATGCACCACCTTCGGTAATTTTCGCCCTGGAAGCGTAACAATAGATTCCGAATTTTGGGAATTATCCAATGATTTATTTAAAGAATTTATCATTTTTCATGAATTAGGCCATTGTTACTTAGACAGAGACCACAGAGAGGATGCCTTTTCCAACGGAAGATGTGCAAGCATCATGAGAAGTGGAACCTTAGATTGTCGAGATAACTATAATGCAGCAACAAGAGCTGCCTACATCAGTGAATTATTTGAACCCAATTCATTGGATTTGAATTAGTGTTAGAATTTAACATTTACCATTTATCATTCACCATTACTTACTTCTTTCCATTCTTTTCCATCTTGATAAATAAAAACCGTATTGTCAGGCAGATTTGTAAAGTCTAAAAGATAGTACTGTCCCTTAAAATGAGCGGTATACCATTCCCTTTCATGGGTTGGGCCTACGCCTACACCATTTCTCCAAAACCAGTTGCCCCATTGATTGAAGGTTACTTTTAATTGATGGGGCTTTGTGTGTTGTACTCGAACACCGTCAGAGGGCAATACCATATTATACTGTGCTACTTCCCAAATTTCACCTTTTATTTTTTGTTGATGAATGGTGGTCAGTGCATCTTTAAAGCCTGATTTTTTACCAATAATTCTAAACATATAAGCCCCATTATAATTATCAGGGACATTAAGGATAACTACATTGGCTGCATTCTGCCAGCGATAATTGTCTAAAAGACTATAAAAAACATCGGTAGACGCTTTCCAATGTTGATTCGTTTGAATGGTCAAAAAAATGGATAGTCCTAAATAAATAATTAATAAAACTGTCCGTATTATTTTAGGCAATTGAAAAACTAAAAAGACGATTAATAGCATACCAAATAGCGAAGCTAAGTAGCCATAGCGGTCATTTTCTACATAAAGCAACCAATAAAAAAAGAGGTTTAATACAGGGAATAAAGCAAAGATAAACCCCAGTCCCAGCATTCCTCCGACGGCTATTTTATATCTAGAGGTGGCTATCTTTCGTTTGAGGTAAAAGAATAGACCTACTAAAAAAACGCCTAAAATAAATAGCCCATATTGTCCAAAAAAAGAAAAGATAGCTTCTTTGTAAGCATGGGGAAAAGAACGTACAAAAAAAGAGTACTTTACGGTGTATTGCAGGAGCGTCCCACACATCTCCGTCAGTGAAATTTTTAAATGTGTATCGGCGCCATAATGACCAATCCAAGTACCAATAACTATTTTATTTAACAAAAAATAAGCAAGCATCAAGAAAAAATGAGGAACACTTATTTTTAGAAAATAAGGTTTTAGTTGTTGTAAATCTTCCGTATACCAAGACCAGATAGAATAGTAACAGATAGTTAAAAAAGGAAGTATTAAGGCTAATTCAAAAGTAAAAATCGCCCCAACAAAAAAGCCATGTAAATAGAAAAGATAGATTGTTTTTTTAGTTTGTAAATATTGCCAGAGATGCGTCAATTGGAGCAAAATAAAAGTAGTAATCAATAAATAATTGAGACAGGCTCGCCAGACTAGCACCTCCGACTGATAAGGATGTAGTAAAAAGCATAGCACACCTAAAAATACAATAGGAACACTATTTTTTATTTTAAAAGAAGTGAAGACTAATCCGAAAAAGCGATACCCTAAAAAAGCATTCAACGCATGCAAACCACAAAAAAGCAGATACCACGGCAATCCATTGGTACCAAATATTTGATACATCAAATAGAACCCTAAAATAGATAATTGATTAAGGGCAGGAAAGCCAAAACTATGGATAATACGCCAAAATGGTTGCCCTATAATTTTTTCGATTCCACTCGTTACATCTGTGACAAATCCAGCCTGCATCGTCGGAAGGTAGAGTAGCAGGGTGATTGCCCAAAAAGAAAGGAATAAGAGAATCGGCCGTTTTTTAAAAATAGTCAACCATTTAGCAAGCCCTTTTTGGGATTCAGACGTTACTAAACTAGTAGATTGATTATTTTTAGACATAAATAAGCAGCCGATGTTTGAAAGCAAAGGTAATCAATCCGTTAGATTTAAAGTACCGACGAATTCATTCGTCGCTCTAATTAGTAGACACCAAACTTCGGTAAAAAAAATAAAGCATGCGTCAAAAAACGCTTTTTTTAGTTCTGTTTTCTTGGATTACCTTTAGCACTTGCCAACCAAAAGTGAAACAGTGGTTTATAAAAATGGAGGATATTTCTTTTGTAGAGACAGAGAAAAAGAAGCCTAAAAGCTATAACGGCAGAAAAAAAGGCTGCAATGCACCATTATCTTACGCACCAGACCCTGCTCATTTGGACCACTCACCCATGCGGCATATACGAGTGAATGTACATTTTATGAATCATTCGGATAGTACTAAAAATTTCAATGAAGCAGCAGCAGTAACTTTCGCTAAAAAATACCTGAGAGCAGCAGAGCATGATTTGAAAAAACAAATTAAGCCAGCTATTCCACCAAATAATCAGATTCCAGCTTTACCCAAGCAATATAAATATGTCTTAACACCTTTGCCCGATGACCCGACAGATGTGGGCGTTTATTGTCACTATGATGATGATTTATATTACTTTGTAAATAAAGGACGGAATCGAAATAATTCTAAAAAAGCGGTTATTGATAAGTACGCAATTCAGGCGGATTCTGTGTTGAATATTTTTATCATGCCGCATCATCCGGATAGTGTAAAATCTAAAAGTTATTTGGTATCAGGAACAGGGATAGCACTACAAAATAATTTAAAAATTGCAGGGATTTATGAATCGGGGAATCATGATGTTTGGGCTTTCAGAGGTTTATTAAATCATGAAATTGGACATGTTTTAGGGTTGAGTCATGCATGGGGATATGATGGTTGTGATGATACGCCTGTGCATAGTAACTGTTGGAACACCTCCAAAAAGCCACCCTGTGACACGATGGCTTCTAATAATGTAATGGACTATAATGCGCATCAAAGTGCATGGACGCCTTGCCAGATTGGAAAAATACATCGAAATCTATCTAAATTAAGTACCCGCCAAAGAAAATTATTAATTCGGACTTGGTGTACCCTAAATCCCGCTAAAACTATTTATATTTCGGACCAAATTAATTGGCAAGGTGCCAAAGATTTGGAAGGGCACTTAGTCATAGAAGATGGTGGAACCTTACAAATCAACTGTCGAGTTTCGCTCCCAGAAGCTGCCAAAATAACGGTTCGCCCTGGCGGAAAATTAATCTTAGTAGACGCATGGTTACATAACGATTGTGGCGGAGAATGGGCAGGCATCGAAATCCAAAAAGCAGGCAATAAAAAAGGCGAAGTCATCTTCAAAGGCAAACCAATAATTGACAATGTAACCACTTTTATACAAGAGTGAGTAGGCTGAAAGGCGAAAAGGCGGAGGGGCTGAAAGGCAAGGACTGCCAAACCTTCTAGCCTCCTAAACCTCATAACCTCCAATTATGAATCAAAAAATACGCAATCAATTCCCAAGTCTCTCTCGACAGCATAATGAGATGCCCATCACTTATCTAGACGGGCCAGCAGGCACACAAGTACCAACAAGTGTGATAAATGCCATTTCCGATTATTATAAAACTTCTAACTCGAACGCACACGGACATTTTGTACTGACCCAAGAAACAGATGTAATTGTTGAAAAGACAAGAGCTAAAGTGGCCACTTTTTTAGGCGGAGAAGGAGGACATACCATTTCTTTTGGACAGAATATGACGACCTTAAATTTTGCTTTGAGTCGGGCTATTTCGGGGTGTTTGCAAGTAGGAGACGAGATAATCATTACTCAATTAGACCATGAATCTAATCGAGCACCTTGGTTGGCTTTACGAGCACAAGGTGTGGTAGTAAGAGAGGTGAAACTAAAAGCAGATGGGACTTTGGATTATAAGGATTTTGCTAATAAAATTAATGAAAAGACTCGATTGGTAGCGATGGGCTGGGCGGCTAATATTTTTGGGACGATTAATGAAGTCCGAAAAATTCGAAAATTAACCCACGATGTCGGTGCATGGTTATTATTGGATGCGGTGCATTATGCGCCACATTTGTCGATAGATGTGCAAGCGATTGGCTGTGATTTTCTATTGTGTTCTGCTTATAAATTTTATGGCCCCCACGTAGGTTTATTATATTGCAAACCAGGTTTATTAGATAGATTACAGCCTTATCGTTTGAGAACCGCTTATCAACATGCGCCTTATAGCATCGAAACGGGCACTTTAAATCATGCGGCGATAGCAGGTGTGAAAGCAGCAGTAGAATATGTAGCATCTTTTGGAAAAGGCAAAACGGAAAGAGCAAAGATAGTGAATGCCATGCAACGGATTCACCAACACGAGATTGGTCTAGCTCAACAGTTATGGGATGGTTTGGCGGCTATGAAAAAAGTAGAATTATATGGTCCATCGATGAATACGGCAGAACGAGCACCAACCTTATCCTTTTTATACAATGGAAAAACAGCCAATGAAATAGGTCAATATCTGGGTGCACAAAATGTCTGTACTTGGTCAGGTCATTTTTATGCTATCAAAGCTACGGAAGTCTTAGGTTTAGCAGAGAAGGGCGGTGTGACCAGAATGGGCATTTCGGTATATAATACAAAGGCGGATATTGACCGAACATTGGAGATAATGGAGCGGTTGAAATAGGTCGAAATTTGGTTCAAAAAAAAAAGTCAGCAAAAAAATAAATCTTTTTAATTGCTTCTTTGAAAAAAATGCCCTTATCTTTGTAGCATCAAAAATAATGATATGATAAATTTATTAAATAAAAGTTGGTGGCAAAATTCTTTACCAAAATAGGGTGAAGGGTATTGCTCGTTTATTTGTAAATTATCAAAAAAGCGGCTTGTCGAATTTCACTCGGCAAGCCGCTTTTTTATTGTAATATACTCAACAAGTGAAGCGGCTGACCGTACACCGATAACCGTCCATCGATAAAAAATAATCATGATAGCAACCGCAAAAAAAATTCAGTTACAAACAGTCGTCAAGAAACAATTGGCAGATACTGTCACGCCCATTACGTTGTACCTCAAACTGAGAGCACACTTTGATAAGCCCATTTTATTAGAAAGTAATGATTTTGGGCAGGCAGAAAGTTGTTTTTCCTACATTGGTTTAGAACCCATTGCCAATTTTATGGTAAAAAATGGGGTAGTAACTAAAACACTTCCGGGAGCAGAAAAAGAAGAAGAGGTTTTGTTGAATTATACAGACGTACCTGCGATTTTTCAAAAATTTGTCAATCAATTTGAAGTAGAAGAAATCAATGCCGAAGGTGCTATCAATGGCTTCTTAGGGCACACAAGTTTTGATGGAGTCCAGTATTTTGATACCCTTAAATTTGACGAAAGTAAGCGTCGATTTGACACCCCTGATATTAATTATTCCCTTTATCGTTTTCTGATAGCGTTTAACCATTTCAAAAATGAGTTGTACTTAATCGAAAATGTACCAAATATTTATCCAGAACAAAGTAGAATGGATAAGCTGGAAAAATTAATACATAATCAAGCGTTCAATACATTTGATTTTGAATTAGAAGGGGAAGAATCGAGCAATATTACCGACGAAGAATTTAGAGAATTAGTGCGAAAAGGCAAGCATCACTGTAAAGTTGGCGATGTATTCCAAATTGTATTATCCCGGCAATTTCAGCAAAAGTTCAAAGGCGATGATTTCCAAGTATATCGGGTGTTAAGGTCGATTAATCCATCACCTTATCTGTATTATTTTGATTGTGGAGATTACACCATTTTTGGGTCATCACCAGAAGCACAGATGTTGATTAATGGCAATACGGCTACGGTCAATCCCATTGCAGGTACTTATAAAAGAACAGGTAATGACGAGCAAGATGCCCAAGGCGCCAAAGATTTGGCAGCAGACCCTAAAGAGAATGCAGAACATATCATGTTAGTGGATTTAGCTCGGAATGATTTAGGACGCCACTGTCACAAAGTAGAAGTTAAAAGCTTAAAGGAGGTTCATTTTTATAGTCATGTCATCCATTTAGTATCTAAAGTAGATGGGCAATTAGAAGATACGACGAATCCAATTCAGATTTTTGCAGATACGTTCCCTGCGGGTACTTTATCTGGTGCACCCAAATACAAAGCCTTAGAACTAATCAATAAATACGAAAATCAAAACCGTAGTTTTTATGGTGGCGGAATCGGGTTGATTGATTTTAATGGAAATATGGTACAGGCGATTGTCATTCGTTCGTTTATGAGTAAAGACAATACTTTGTATTATCAAGCAGGGGCAGGCATCGTGATAGACAGTGTCCCAGAAAGTGAATTGCAAGAAGTTAATAATAAATTGGGCGCTTTGAAAAGAGCTCTAACTGAAGCGGAGAAGATATAATTGTTAAATTGTTAGATGGCTATATTGTGGTGTGAATGAGCTGAAAATAAAACAATATAGCAATAAAACCATAAAGAATATGAAGATATTAGTTTTAGATAATTACGATTCTTTTACGTACAACTTAGTACAATATGTGCAAGAATTAATTGGGTGTAAAGTAGCAGTTTTTAGAAATGATGCTATTGCTTTGGATGATGTGGAGGGGTACGATAAAATCATTTTATCGCCAGGACCAGGTTTGCCAAAAGATGCGGGCATCATGCCTGAATTGATAAAAAGGTATGCCACAACCAAAGAGATTTTAGGCGTCTGTTTAGGACACCAGGCTATTGGAGAGGCCTTTGGTGGAACGCTGCATAATATTGAAAAAGTTTATCACGGAGTAGCGACGCCAATTGAAGTGGTGGATGGGCAATCTCTAATCTTCAGAGGACTACCGATTAGACCAGAAGTTGGTCGATATCACTCTTGGATTGTAGAGAAAAAAAATCTGCCTGACGAATTGCAAATCACTGCTGTAGATATACAAGGAACAATTATGGCAATGCGACATAAAATCTATAAAGTATATGGCGTGCAATTTCACCCAGAATCAGTGTTGACGCCTTTGGGGAAAGCCATGCTACGAAATTTTTTATTTCCAGCAGAAGCAGCGGCGATGAATTATACAGACGAATTGATTGCAGCGGGTAGAGGAATGGCTTAGTGTAAGCTTTGTGGATTTTAAAATCAATCTTCTGAGTAATAACTCCTATTCCCTTAAATCCGTTGGCAATCATGCGTTGGCAAAATACAATAAATGCCAACGGATGATTGTCAACGGATTTTTTTATGTCACTTCTTAAAATCCTATTAATCTTTAAAATTCTTGTTCCTTTTGAGTCATTCTTCTCGTCTTAAAAATACTATTATAAAAATTACCTACGTTTAGAAATTATGAAGCAACTACTTATTATTTCCATTGCATTGTTAAGTACCTTTTCTATTTGTGCCCAAGGCTATAATATCGCTGGAGGTATCCGTATGGGGACGGATTGGGGAATCACAGGGAAATACCGTTTTGATAAAAAAGAGACGGTAGAGGCAATTATCCAATCATCAGCAAGCAAGACTAAAGATGAGGTGATTATTACCGCTTTATACGAAAAGCACAACCCTTTAATTAGCAAGCGTTTTAATTTTTATACAGGTGCAGGATTGCACAAAGGATGGAATAATACCGTCAATGGTGAAACGACTTATAAGGACCCATTCGGGGTAACAGCTATCGCAGGCGTAGAATTTAATTTAGGTCGGACCAATGTTTCTTGGGATTTTAAACCTGCATTTAATTTAATAGGAGGGGAACGAAAAATGTATACTCAATCAGGTATCTCCTTAAGATATGTTTTCGAAAAACGACCTTTATTTGAACGAAAAAATAAGAAGAAGAAAAATAAAGATAAAAAGAAAATAAATTGGAAGTTTTGGGAGAAGCAATAGTAATGGCAAGCTTTTAGAGAATAGAAACAAAAATAGTTTATTAAGGTATGATATTATAATAATTTTAGCTCCATGTTGCTTGAATTAAAACTACTTATATTATACCATGAATAGTAAATTACCAAATTGGCTTTCCAATATATCTAAAATTAGTTTTTTATTGCTAGCTATTTATGGTGTTGGCTTGATAACCCTCCAACTACTTCAAGATAGAAGTGTATGGGGAGATGAATCATTCATCACTTGTAATATTTTATTTAAGTCGTATAAAGATTTTTTAGCTCCTTTAGCTTATAATCAAGCTGCTCCTTTTTTATTTTTAAGTTTTGAGAAATTATTAGTTTCTACTCTCGGAGTCACTGATTTGCATTTTAGAATACTACCTTTTTTAGCAACGCTCGGCACTATTCCACTTTTGGGTAAGATTGGTCAATTTTTGTTTAAGGAAACTTATTATGCGGGCTTAGCAATAGCCCTTTTATTACTCTCTCCTTGTGTTATTTATTATAGTTCGGAGATAAAGCCATATGTTATTGAGTTATTTTATAGCTGTTTGTTAGTTTATTTGGCTTTGGTGAAAAATAATAGAAGTTATGCTTTATTGATAGCTGGTTGTATTGGGATTTTTCTAGCCAATGCAAGTATTATTATACTCTTTTGTATCGCTTTGTTAATCATCTATGAATATTTCACTAAAACTAATGAACATAGTGTAGTCACCTTAGTGTGTCTTGCTTCGTGGCTATTTTCAGTATGTATTTTTTATTATTTTTTTGTTCATGATAATCCCACGGCATTAGCCATGGACCATTGGTGGATGAGGCACGGTGGGTTTTTATTCTCAGAATTTTATTTACCTAATTATACTGAAATTCTATACAGAATTTTATACATCTTTGGGTCAGAAAGTGGCTTTGTGTACCAAGATTTTATCGCTGTTAACAATATTCTAACCTATGGAATTCTATATTTTGGTGGACTGTTCATTTTAGGTCTAGTGACTATCCTATTAGAGAAGGAGACTAAGTTAATATGCTTGTGTATTTTACCTTTATTGATTCATTTAGCATTTAATATTTTTCGATTATACCCTATAGAGCAAAGAATTAACTTATATCAATTCCCTTTGATTATACTATTAATATTAATTGGTCAGCATAGGATAATAAATTTTCTAAAACAGTATAACGCTAGCCATTGGTCAAAAATAATCCCTGTGATTTTTCTTGGATTTATTGCTTTTTTTATGAAAAGTGAATTTCCTAAATCAAGAGATAATACCAAAGCTGCGCTAAATTATTTAGTTGAAATAAACGCAAAAGAACCAACAACTAATATTACCCTCATTTCTTTTGCTACCATGGTCAAACACTATGGTGCGCAAGAAAAATATGCAGCTTTAATTAAATCAGCAAAATTACATCCGATACGTACTAAATTTAATGCTACCAATGAACTGAAAGGGAAGCATTGGATTTATTTAGCGCAAGAGGCAAAAGAAGAGATGGTGGCGGAGTTAACTACACGATATCAAGTGACTCAAAGTATTGACTCTTTAAGCTTATATCTGGTAGATTTTGAATAAGGCTATTCTGGATTGGATAAAAAGAGCAAATTAAAGAATCAAGTTCAAATATCAACTGTTGAACCCTTGAAATTGGTACTTGTCCCGATAAGTTATCAAGAGAGCTTTAAAAAATCACATAGGATTGATTGTAGGTCAATAACCAAAGAGTTATAATATTTTTCAGGCATTATTCAGCAAGTATAGCCTCCGTCGTCTTTTTTAAGTAAAGCCGCTGCGATTCATCCAACGCATTTTTGGTATAGGGCATTAATTTTTTTTCATTATAAAAATTACCATTAACCCCTTCCAAGTCTGGGTTAGTAGCTAACCAGACAGGTGCGATTGCGCCATATTCAGGTTTTTTCCAAAATCGTTTGACCACTTTTACCAATTGACTCATCAACTTTGGGGAATCCCCAAGACCTGTATTAATCACACCCGGATGAACGGCGTTGATAGTCACGCCACTGCCTTCCAATTCTTTAGCGTAATCAATGGTAAACATGGTATTACATAATTTAGAGCGACCATAGGTTTTTAGGTTATGAAAATCATCTCCAGCGGGAGTTTCTTTGACATTTAAAGTAGCGGCTACATATAATCCTGCATTGACATTGACAATTCTGGCAGGTTTGTTTTTTGTTAAAGTAGGTGTTAATCCTTCGGACAAGATGTAAGGAGCCAAATAATTGACCATAAAACTCATTTCTAAGCCATCAGTATTCAACACCTTTTCTGACATCCAAACACCTGCGTTATTGATAAGGACATTGATATCGGGATGCGTTTCAATGATTCTTTTGACTAAATCTCTACATTGTTGAATACTGGACAAGTCACCTTGGATAAAATGGATATTGGAGTTGCCAGTGATAGTTATTAATTCTTCGACGATTGCTTTTCCTTCTTCTTCTTTTCTTGCGGTAATAATGACTTCATTATTCTCTGTTAATAATTGTTGGGCAATGGCTTTACCGATACCTCGGTTCCCACCTGTGACAATTACTTTTTTCATTTTATAAGGATTGGAGGTTGACAATTGTTTGGCAAGATGGGCTTCCACCAAAGTAATCATTTTTTGATTATTTGTGGAGTTAGCCATAGATAAAGGAGTATTTGTACCAAAATCTTCTTTGATACTTGGGTCAGCCCCATTTTCTAATAGAAATTTAGCGACTTCAAATTGTTGCTGTTGGATACTTTCGATTAATGGAGTACACATAAATTCAGGGTGTTGGTAATTAGGATTTACCCCCATTTTGATGTGGTATTT
>CALJVJ010000314.1 GCA_937974625.1 uncultured Saprospiraceae bacterium | reverse complement strand
TTACCCGTTCTTTTGATGAAGCTTGTCGAATCATAGCAGTAGAAAGATTAGAAGAGACTTTTAAAAATGAATGTGAAAATTTACTAAACGAAGCCAGTTCGATAGGGTGGGGCGTCTATGATGCAATGGAGTATAGCTATAACCAAGTGATGTGATTTTGAACCACAAAAGTGCACAAAGAACACAAAAGAGTATTAGAAAAAACTTTTGTGAACCTCTTTTGTGACCTTTTGTGTTCTTTGTGGTTCAAAACCTAGCCACCTAAGCCCTCCGCACTAATCCTTAATTTTCCTAGCCAATCTAAACTCCGACCCCTCTTTCCATTGCGGGTAAATCTTTTCATTCGCCAATTTCTGTCCTAAAGAAAAGTATAATTGTGCATCTTCCACCGCACCCGTCAAATCCCAATCATCGGAATATTCGTCACTTGGTTGGTGGTAATTAGCTTTGGTATATTCATCTGCTTTTTCTTTCGCGTAGACTTTCCCTTTTGCTCGATGGTCATAACCACCTTGGGCATAAAAAGCAGGAACCCCCACTTTAGCAAAATTGAAATGGTCAGAACGGAAAAAATAGCCTTTTTCAGGTTGTTGGTCAGCGATAACATAACGCCCTTGTTTCTTAGCTTCGGCTTCCGCCAATTCATCCAATTCTGAATGACCAAAACCCGTAATCGTTAAATCCTTCATAGAACCATGCACATTTGCGCCATCTTTATTGAGGTTGGCAATAGTTTTATCTAAGGGATAAATCGGATTTTCAGCGTACCATTGAGAGCCCAATAAGCCCTGTTCTTCTGCGGTCACTGCCAAGAAAATAATAGACCGTTTAGGTTTTTCCTTAGCTGCTGCAAAAGCTTTGGCGATTGTCATAAAAGTTGCCATGCCACTGGCATTATCCAATGCCCCATTATAAATAGAATCCCCTTTCACGATAGGACCAATACCGATATGGTCCCAATGAGCCGTATAAATAATATATTCATCCGCTCGGTCTGTACCAGGAAGAATCCCAATCACATTATTGGATAATTGTTTTTCGGTTTGAACTTGCATGCTATGGTCTAAAGTCAAGCCCATTGGCGTAGGTTTAAAATCTTTAGCCAATGCTTTTTGCAGCATATTTTTCCCTTCAATAGTCGAATTTTTAAAGAGTCGACCTGCAGCAGTTTGCGTTATCCAACCTTCAAAAGCACATTTAGACAGACCGTCGTCAGGCGACTGTAAAGATTGTAAGCCACCGGTCCAACTACTTTGTACGACAAACCAAGGATAGCCCGCTGCACCCGTTTCATGAACAATCAACACCCCTGCTGCACCTTGCCGAGCAGCCTCTTCAAATTTATAGGTCCATCGACCATAATAAGTCATGGTTTTTCCTTTAAAAAGCGTACTATCTTCGGAATGGTAGCCGGGGTCATTGACAAAGACCACGGCAGTCTTTCCTTTCATATCAATGCCTTCATAATCATTCCACCCATACTCAGGGGCAACAATACCGAAACCACAGAATACTAGTTCAGAGTTGTTGACAGAAATCGTTTCTTGCAATCTTTGGGTAGAGGTAACGACCTCCTTTTTGAAAGCCAGATTCACGGTTTCTTTAGTTCCTTTGATAGAAAGTACTTCGTCGGGAGTAGCAGTAATCGTTGCTAAAGGCACTTCTTGGAAATAGGAGTCGCCATTACCTGGTTGCAGGCCCATTTTTTTGAATTCATCTCGTATATAGTTGATAGTCAATGGTTCAGCAGTTGTACCCGGCATACGCCCCATGTATTTGTCAGACCCCAATTCTTCCAAAACCGTTTGTAAATAAGTAGAATCAACCATTGTAGAGGTAGAAGAGCTAACAGTTGATGATTGTTTACAATGCGTAAATGCAAACAGAAATAAGGAAATTATAAAAAAAAGTAAAATATTATTATACTTCATATTGATTTTTTAAAAATAATTTATATATTGTTAGTGAGAAAACAGAATCCTATATTTTATTGGGGTTGTTTGATTTCCTATCGTAAAATCCTTCCACAAGCTTGAGTAGCTACACGTAAAAACATCTAATAAACAAATTTAGTGAAAATTAATTGCGCAGTACAATTAGGGTACAGCTGTAATTAAAGCAAAACAAGCATACATGGAATTAGAAAACATTAAACAGCATACGAAGATAGCGAAGTTTTGGGCTTGGTTTCTTAAGAATGAGCCTTTACTTTACTACGGGACAGAGCATCCAAGTAATCGCATGGGTATTATTGAAAAGATTTCTCTCCAATTAAAAGACCTAAATAAATTCCTCGTTTTTGAACTGAGCCCCATCCGAGAAGGTGAATACAAAGAATTTATCATTTCTGCCGACGGCATCAAGGAAGCATTTTCTACGGTTCTTCAAGTCATTAAATACGCACCCAAGCATAAAAATTGGCGATTTACAGCCTTTCGACCTCGTATGGAAAGTGATGATTTATCCATTTCTACAGGACTGATAGATTTCAGTTATAATGATTTATTTTTCCGCTATGTATTAACGGATAAAGAATTTGGTGTCGAATTAAACATTCGTAATTTTAAATACACAGAGTGGGAAAAAAATGCGCTCTTTGTTTTATTGGATTCTTTGGTAGGTGAATATGATGCCGTAACGGAGATAGATTGGCTAGAATGGGTTGTCTTGGATGAGCAAGAGGAGGAAGAGCTATTTCCCTTTGTAGAATTGCGGAAGTTGGTGGATGAGCGGAAGGAGAAACGGGCGTAGGGGAACGATATTCTTGTTAGTAGTGGCTCGTTTTGAAACACTTTGCACGTGAAGTATTTCAGTTTAGGGGTGAATTAATGTTTTACAATAGTTTCTAGGTAATTTCATGGATGATTTTGTAATAGATGACGGGATAGGGTTACATAATCATCTCATAAATTTTAGAAGCAGCCCTTCCGTTTTCAAAATTAGGGAAAGGCTGCACATTATTTTAGTTAGTTTTTATTGTAAGTCCAAAATTGCTGCCTCTATCACCTCATCTTTCGAGATGTCGTCCAAATCTAAAGCAACAGCAATATCAGGGTCAACGCCATCATCTAAATGCCGCCCTTTAGCATCGATAAATTCGCTGGTCGAAAGACTCCAATACCAACCATTTGACAAATAACCATCTGCTACCGAACCACTTCCACCACCACTTCTTTGTCCCATTGTTTTGATAGTATTGATGGAGTCAAGCGAGTATAAAAAGGTAGTTGAAGCACTATAGACATGGCGGTCAGTTATAACACGTACTTCTTTCAAGTATTTGTTACTGCTCGAACTTGGTTGTAAAATAACGTGACTATCTGAAAAGTCGTTTGCGCCGGGTCCTGTTTTGAATCTTTCAAATCCTGTATCAACGGGTTTATCTGTAAAATAAGAAGCAAATTTGGTCGCCAAAGAAGGGTCGCCGCCACCATTCAATCGTTGGTCAAAAATCAGTCCTTTCGTGTCTTTCAAATCCGAAAAAATTTGTTCAATTTCTTTGTCCGATATTTCTTCGTTCCAAGAAGGAATCCATACGTATCCGATTTCATTATCTTGATTGAGTACTCCCCAAACAGCACGTACACCAACTGCACCACCTTCTAATGTTTTGATAGTAGAGTTGACTGGAAGACCAATGTAATTATCAGCTAAAATTTCTAAGTTGAAACCCGAAGGATAGCCTTCCAATAAATTAAATCCAGCAAATAGAGAGTTTTCCCCATTTCGATGATGAATGAGACTGGAGTGTGCATCTCTTAAACGAGTAGTAATTATTGCCAACTTATTAAATAATTCTTCGTCATTCAAGTCTGCTACAATGGTATTTTTGATAGAATCCGCTAAAAAATCAATATCTACACCTTTAAACTCCAACATCGCATATTTCTCTTTGACAAGGGTGGTATATTCATTGAAAACGCTCAATGCGTCTGTTTTGGGTTTAGGTTCTAAAAAGATTTTTTCGCAAGAACTTAAGATGCAAACAATGGCAATAAAGCCGAATATCTTTAATGATTTCATTGAAATATGTTTTTTATATTAAGAAAGTCTTTTTGGAGAAAACTAAGTGCATTTAATTTTGTGCAGTTGAAGGTTTGGTTTTATGGGTAATGTTATATCGAATAACGAGCTGATGCTCCCCCACTGTAACAGGATAGTTTTTAACTTCTGTAAAACGACGAGCCCTCCATCGATAACCAACAGCAATTCGTTCTTTCCATTGATATTGAATGTGGGTGCGTAAATACAATTGCTTCCCGATTGGTTTTAGTGTAAAGTATTTGAATCCAAAGGGGCTTTCCAATGCTTCATTTTGATAATTAAATGCTCCATCTTCCAAGCCTTTTTGAGGAGCAGAAAATGCAAAACTCATCCTTTCTTTTTGAAAGGAGAGCAAGCCTAAATCCAGTCCAAGATTCCATTTTCCTTTATGATAAATCCCTGTGGCAAATAAATCGCTGCTTGAGATATAATAGATACCATTATTATCTAAGCCATCTGTTTTTCTGATATACAAACCCAAAATATCCCAATGTGCACCAAATGAAAATTGGTCGTTTACTTTTTTCAAATAACGACTATAAACTTTCGGATTAATAGTGGTAACAGCCCCCACATCATGTACATTAGGGCTTTCTTTTCCAATATTGCCATTCAGACCAACTTCCCAAATGGCCTTAGGCGTATTCCTTTCAATACCCAGTCTAAAAGCACCGCCTACACCACTATAGCTGACCGTAGAGTATTTCACATCTTGAAAGGTGGTGTACGATCCTCCAAGTTCCATAAAAAATGATTTGGAAGATTGAGAAAAAGTGGTAGTAAGACCTACGAAAAATAGCGTTATACCAAGAAATAATTTTTTCATAAAAAGTTGTTTTAATAATTGTTATTTAAATTAGAAGTTCCGCCAAAATCTTAGGGTTTTTCTGAATTTTCTTCTTTTATTATTTAAATAAATAATAACCCCAATCAATTCCGGTAATATCAACACTATATCGAATTGTAATATGGATGGATTTATAGTTTTCATCCATTGAAGGACAATTACTTTCATAATTGATAAATTTTAGAATTGAAAATGGAATTAGTTAGGTATAGTTACTATCGTATAAGTTGGTTTTAGTGACTCGTTATATGTTGTATTCGATCAGTAGACGAGGATAGATCAGGGTACCCCCCATGGTGGATGAAAAAAATTTTGATAAAAATATCATCGGCATTTACAATAGGCTGATATACAGTTGGTTAGGAGATGGGTGTACTTTTGAAACTATTCGGAATAAATCGGGAATCCAATATCTTTAACACGGATATTATCGTTTGATATTTAACGATTGTGCTAAAGTAGGGATAAGATTTGGCAAAGGGATTTAGACTTTTACTTGAATTAATTAAAAATTTACGATGATGCAGTTAGTACGCTCTGTAACCGTTTTTTCGGTATTTGACCGCTTATAACTCCAATAAATTTTCCTATCTTTAGTAAACGAATGAGAAAACACCAATCCTGCCAAAATGAATGTCGAATTTGATAAACACGGACTAATTACCCCTAAAGAAATTATTGAATTGTCTTTAGCCGATTTTGAACGTATATTTGTAAAGGAACGAGCGTCAAAAGCCCATCGGTAACAAATTTTTGATGAATATTTGCGGCATAATGAGCAGATACAACAAGAAATCGGGGCTATCTTATTTCAATTTGTAAATGGCAGTTTTACGACTTTGAAGGCTAAACCAAAAGATATTGACGTTGTTTCTTTTATAGATTATCGAATTTATAATAGGAAAGAAAAAGAAATTGAATCCTTCAAAGAAAAAAGAAGAAAGGTGATAAAGTTGATGGTTTCATTGTCGTAAGAAGTTATCCTGGACATCCACATTTTATACTAGCTCAGTTACAATACGAATATTGGAAAGATTTATTTACTCAAACAAAGCCTGATAAAAAGAATAAAGCCTTTGGTAAAGGATTGATTAAAATAAATTTCCATGAAAAATAATATATATTTAGTTATTTCAAAAATAGAGGTAATACAGAAGACAGATAAGTTAATTGAAAAACTAATTAAATTACCTGCCGAAGAAGGCTATGAAGCTATTCATCGTTCTACTATAAAAACGATGTTATTTCAAAAGCGAAAATTAATCAAAGAATTATTAGATGAAATGATTAAAGCGAACCTAAGTTTTTATCAATTTAGAAGTCTTTATGAGAAAATTTTTGCTTACCTAGAAAAGGAAGAAAGTGTTAATTTGCTTCCCGAAGATTTGCGGAAACAGGTTAATCGAGCGGAGCAATTTTTAGAACCGTCAGCTTCCTAATTATCCTGCTCAAAAAATAAATCAAAAACAACACAAGAAAACACACACCTAATAAATGAAAGTTTGCATAGCCGAAAAGCCGTCCGTGGCACGTGAAATAGCCTTCATCATTGGCGCAAAATCCAGAAAAGATGGATATTTTGAAGGGAATGGTTATGCAGTCACTTGGACTTTTGGACATTTATGCACGCTCAAAACCCCCGATGATTATCGGCCCGAATGGAAAAAATGGGCATTGACCTCCTTACCACTCCAACCAGAAAAATTTGAAACCAAGCTTATTACCAACAAAGGCGTAAAAAAACAATTTGCCACCATCAAAAAATTATTCAAACAAGCAGATGTTGTCATCAATTGTGGAGATGCTGGGCAAGAGGGAGAATTGATACAACGCTGGGTGATGAACCAAGCGAAGTACAAAGGGAAAGTATTGCGATTGTGGATTTCTTCTTTGACACCCGAAGCAATTCGAGATGGTTTTCAAAACTTGAAGAATGCAGCTAATTATGACAATCTTTACTATGCCGGATTTTCAAGAGCGATAGGTGATTGGCTGTTGGGGATGAATGCGACTCGATTATATACCTTAAAATATGGAGGGTACAAACAAGTATTGTCAATTGGAAGGGTACAAACGCCGACTTTGGCAATGTTGGTCAGACGGCATTTAGAAATTATCAATTTTGTTCCGAGAGATTATTGGGAACTACAAACCAAATATCGGGACGTAGCTTTTAACTGCGAATTTGGGCGATTTGATAAAAAAGAAATAGGGGAGGAGTGGTTACAACAAGTGGAGAATAAGCCGTTTGAGGTTTTAGACTTTAGTAAAAAGAAAGGAAAAGAAGCACCTTGGCGATTATTTGATTTGACGAGTTTACAGGTGCACTGTAACAAAAGATTTGGCTATTCTGCTGAAAATACCTTAAAATTAGTACAGGCTTTGTATGAAAAAAAGGTAGTGACTTATCCTAGAGTTGATACGACTTACTTACCGAATGATGTATATCCAAAAATAGCAGGTATTCTTGGGAAAATGACCAAGTACAGCCAGTTTACTCAACCGTTATTAGGTCAAAAAATACGAAAATCAGGTAAAGTTTTTAATGATAAAAAAGTAACCGACCACCATGCGATTATTCCGACAGGGGTGGAGAAAAATTTACCCTTAACCGAACAAAACGTATATGATGCAATAGCCAGACGATTCATTGCTGCCTTTTATCCAGATTGTATCATTTCGAATACGGTAGTAATAGGTGGCGTAGAAAAAGACCCTGATTTTGATAAGCATACCTATGCTAAATGGGAATCAGAGGAGGAATCAGCTAAGAAAGAAAAGAAGGTGAAAAAAGAGAATTATCCAAATCATATAACTTTTAAGGCGACAGGAAAAGAAATTTTAGAGCCAGGTTGGAGAGTCCTTTTTCCAAAACCTAAAAAAAATACGACTTCTATCGTCCAACAGGCGGAATCCGATGAAAAAAAGAAAGACGAAGAGAGAATATTACCAGCTTTTCAAGTAGGCGAAAACGGGCCGCATATCCCGCAATTAATGGCCAAACAAACCAAACCACCAAAATATTATACAGAAGCAACCTTGCTGAGAGCAATGGAAACGGCGGGTAAGAAAGTGGATGATGAAGAATTAAGAGAATTGATGAAAGCCAATGGAATCGGTCGCCCTTCTACTCGAGCCAACATTATCGAGACGCTCTTTAGAAGAAAGTATGCCCAACGAAAAAAGAAATTAATCATTCCTACAGATGTAGGTGTACAACTCATCAGCCTTATCAAAAATGATTTGCTAAAATCAGCAGAACTGACAGGGCAATGGGAAAAGCAATTGAGAGATATAGAAAGTGGAGAATTTGCCGCCCAACAGTTTATAGCAGGAATGAGAGGCATGGTCAATAGTTTGGTACAACAAGTCTCCGTAGAGCAGGTGACACAACGTTTGGCAGCGCCAACTCGAGCAAGTGGGTTTGGTAAAAGCAGTAACAGTTCTGTAAAGACGAGTACATTAGGGAAAAAACGAAAGGCACCCAAGAAGAAAAAGGGGGATATTTTAGAAATGACCTGCCCAAAATGCAATAAAGGAAAATTATTGAAAGGAAAAGCCGCTTATGGATGTAGTGAATGGAAGGCGGGTTGTAAATTTCGCTTACCTTTTAGTTTTAAATCGAAAACAATTCCGACCTTACAATTGGTTCGTTTAATTGAATTTGGTTCTACCATTCAGTTAAAAGGATTTGAAGAAAATGGGCGAAAACTAAACGGCAACTTAGCGTTTAATGACCAATTTGATTTGTACTTGAAACCAAAAACCACTCGTAAAGAGACGCCCTTTAAAAAGGCAGATAGATGGAAAGCAAAAAATGCAAAAACGATTACTGTCCCCGATAAAATAACCTGTCCAAAATGCAAAAAAGGAACAGTATTAAAAGGTTCAACTGCCTATGGCTGTAGTGATTGGAAGTCAGGATGTAAATTCCGATTTTCTTTTGACGATATTCGAGCGAAGGCAAATGGACAGGCTTTGACGAAGGAATTGGTTTATCAGATATTAATAGGGTAGTTTTAGAGGATGGTGTTTTTTACCACATAGGTCATAGAGTTAAAGACACATAGATAAACATAGTTTTAATGGGATTTTACCAAATAATCGTTTCATAAAAGAAAACGAAAAAATAATCAACAAAAAAAGGTACATGACCTAGAGCAAATCTAGTAAAGGAAAAGTCCAATCCATCTAATCCGCGATGAATCAGGTTTTATAGCTGTGGAAGCCTCTCAAAGCAAATGCTCTAAGCCATCAAAATCTAATAAAAAAACTATGAGCTCTAGGTGTTTGTCCTCACTATGAGTACAATGTGGTTTAAAAAATCAGACAGGGTTGATTATTACCAGAAGAAGTTTTTTTACGAAAACTTATAAACAGTAGTAGAATGATACACCTCATCAGCCTTCAAAATAGTCGTAGGAAAATGAGGTTGATTAGGAGAATCTGGATAATGTTGCGTCTCCAAACAAAAAGCACAACGCCGCTTATATAGAATATTATGATGTCCAGTCAAGCTACCATCTAGGAAATTAGCGGTATAAAACTGAATACCAGGTTCGGTGGTAAAAACTTCCAAGGTGCGACCACTTTCAGGGGCAACAACTTTTGCAGCTTTCTTCAAACCCTCTTTTTCTGGAAGAACATAATTGTGGTCATACCCATTCCCAATTTTTAGTTGAGGATTATTTTGATGGATTCGGTCACCTATTTTTCTTGGTTTTAAAAAATTAAAAGGTGTTCGTTTGACAGATTTGATTTCCCCTGTAGGAATAGACGTTTTATCAATAGGGGTGAATGCATTGGCAAAAATGCGCACTTCATGGTCTAAACAAGAAGTGGCTCCTCCATTATTTAAATTAAAATAACAATGGTTGGTTAGGTTAACGAGCGTAGTTTTATCGGTAGTCGCTTGATAATCAATCTGAAGTTCGTTTTTATTGGTCAGTTTGAAAGTGACTTGGCAAGCCAAGTTTCCGGGATATCCTTCTTCTCCATCTTTGCTTAAATAGTTTAAAATTAGGCTTGGAATATTTCGTTTTTCTAGCATTTCAGCGGCCCAAACCATTTTGTCAAAGCCAATATTTCCACCATGTAAATGATTTGGTCCATTATTGGTAACTAGGGTGTAAGTTTTGCCTTCTAAGACAAATTGTCCTTTGGCAATTCTATTGCCATATCTACCAATAGTTGCGCCAAAATGAGGGTGAGGTTTCAAGTAATCTTTTAAGTTGTCAAAACCTAAATTAACTTCTCCTAGCCTGCCATTTTTATCCGGCGTTTTTATAGAAGTAATAATCGCCCCATAATTAGTGATTTGAACTTGCATCCCATGCTTATTGGTGAGGGTAAACAAATCAATGGCGGTGTTATCAGGTAGCAATCCAAAAGCTTGTTTAATGATGGGCATTTAAAAGTATTGATATTAAAAAGGGTAATAAAGCTAAGTGTAAAATTAATCAAAAGAGTCGAGACTGTACAAAAAAGTGGAACTGAATTACTCCAGTTCCACCCAAAACAGTCTATGAGAAACACCCGTTATTTTTAGTTAAATCATTTGGCTTACTGTCTTAATAAGGCATGAAATTTAAGATTGTACTCAAAAATCAAGCATTTTTTCACTCGTTACTAAGACAATTTTAGAATCCGCTTCCCCCTATAACAAGTCTATTAATAAAAATGGAAGGCTTTGTTCATGCAGTCGTATTTTTTTTTGTAACCTTGTGGTGGATTACAAATATTATCAAAAACTAAGTATGAAAGATTTAAAGAACAAAACAGTATGGATAACAGGGGCATCAGATGGGATAGGAAAAGAATTAGCCATTCAATTAGCAGAGTTAGGTGCTAAAATAATTTTGACAGCAAGAAGTACCGATAAATTGAATGAGGTGAAAAATAACCTAAAAGGTACCGGACACCTAGTTTATCCAATGGATTTATTAGATGTAGGCGCTATTCCGAAAGGAGTGGAAGAAGTGCTAAGTCAAGTTGGGCAGGTCGATATTTTGGTAAATAACGCTGGAATATCTCAACGTTCCTTAGCAAAAGATACTGCATTGACGGTGGATAGAAAAATAATGGAGTTAGATTATTTTGCAGTAGTCGCTTTAACGAAGGGGGTTTTACCACAAATGATAGCTCGTAAAAGTGGACATATTGTTTCCATCAGTAGTGTTGCAGGGAAATTTGGTGCACCTATGCGTACTGCATATTGTGGAGCGAAGCATGCAGTTATAGGTTTTATGGATAGCCTACGAGCAGAATTACATAATGATAACATTAAAGTTTTAAATGTAACACCAGGGTCTGTGAAAACCAATATCTCGGTAAATGCTTTGGAAGGAGATGGTAAAAAACATAACGTAACCGACCCTTTAATTGCCAACGGCTTGCCAGTAGAATTTTGTGTAAAAAAGATAGTTCGAGGTATTCAAAAGGACACCTCAGAGTTATTGATAGCAGATACAAAAACAAAGATGGCGGTTTATTTGCGTCGGTTTTTTCCGAACCAATTATTCAAATTGATGACTAAAATGCAGTCTACTTAAAATTTAGACATACGCTAAGTATAATTAAAACTTCAGCGAAATATTAATCATTTCTTAATAACTACTAGCTTATTCTATTGAAAAATATGTAGGAACAGCACCTGTTTTGTGCTTTAATTTTGGTGATTTTAATTTCTTAGGGCTATTCCTGTTTTAAGGTGACTTCTAAGGAAGAAGGAACGTCTAAGAAGTGGCTGTTTTTATGGCTAACCAAATCAAAAAGAAAAATGGACTAATTATGGGGCGATACATAAATCAAAACATATTTACCTGTTATTTAATATGAAAACAATTTATCTATTTAAATAGTAGGAATATTTAAAATAAATTATCATTTTTGTCCTACTTCAAACATACTGTATTCGCAAACTACAAACCCCACTTAAAAAACTATCCAACCTAAATGTTGGAATTCTACTACATCACCATATTGTTAAATCGTATCCTATTCTATTAAGAAGGAGGCAATTGATAATAAAATACATTATTAAATCACATTCCGGAAGTCAAAGGCAGTATTTTAACGCCTATTACTACTAGAATTCTATTTTTATCTAGACTTAAAAATAATTTAAACTATGGCTAGTAATCAAGCTATTGACAAGCGTCAATTACTTAAGAAAATCGTTAAAAAAGCAAAGGTATCTCAAGACCAAGCAATTGCAGCACTTAACTGTCTCTTTGAAGAAGGAAGTTTCTTTGTAAATGGTGGAAAGGTGCAAGAAGTAAAGCTTTCAAGAGATAAAGTAGTAGAATTAAGAACTCCTGGAGCATTGCAGTCCGTCGAGTTAGTAAGAGAAAAAGCAGTTGTTACGAAAGAAACAATTGAAACAGCTAAGGCTGTAGAAGTAATTAAAGAGGTACCTGTAACAATCATTAAAGAGGTACCTGTTGAAATTATCAAAGAGGTAGAGATTGTTAGAGAAGTGGTGAAAGATAATACGATGACAGTCGAAGTCATCAAAGAAGTACCCATCGAAGTTATTCGAGAAGTACCTGTTGAGGTCATCAAAGAGGTCATTAAAGAAGTACCAGTTGAGACCATCAAGGAAGTGACAGTTATCAAAGAAGTACCAGTAGAAGTGATTAAGGAAGTGGAGGTGATTAGAGAAGTTGTTGTGGAAACGATTAAAGAGGTAGAAGTCATAGTAGAAGTACCGGTAGAGGTGATTAGGGAGGTAGAAGTTATAAGAGAAGTAGAAGTAGTTAGAGAAGTACCAATAGAATCGATTCAGGAAGTGACCGTAGAGATGGTGAAGAGCATGAATATCATCAGAGAGGTTGAAAAACCAGTCGAAGTAATAAAGGAAGTCATAAAAGTAGTAGAGGTACCAGTAGAAAAGCAAGTTTTAGTAGAAGTGCCAGTAGAGAAAGAAGTAATCAGAGAAGTAGAGGTGATTAAGGAAGTATTCGTGGAAATGACTAAATCTGTCGAGGTAGCTTCTGAAAAAATCGTAACGACTGTAGAAACAATTGAAAAGGCTAAGCCAGTTGAAGTTATCAGAGAAAAAGCGGTTGCAACTACAAAAGAAGTGCCTGTAGAAATGGTCAAGTCTATGCATGTGGTTAGAGAGGTAGAAACACCAGTTGACCGTACAGTAGAAGTATCAAAGATAGTGGAAGTAGAGGTATCCACGGAAAAGGCAGTAGAGGTAGTGAAAGAGGTATCGAAGATTGAAAAGGTAGAAGTCAAAGTAGAAGTACCAATCGAGGTCGAGAAAATAGTAGAAGTAGTGAAAGAAGTAGAAGTTGCAGTACCAGTAGTGCAAGAAGTCATCAAAGAAGTGACGGTAACGCAAGAAGTGCCAGTAGCTACTACCAATACAATAGAAGTACCAGTAGAAGTAGAATTGGTAAGAGAAATACCAGTAGAAATGATAAAGGAAGTAGTGAAGGAGGTCGAAGTAGTACAAGAAGTACCAGTAGAAGTAGTCAAAGCGGAATACAAAATAATAGAAGTCATCAAAGAAGTAGAAATTATTAAAGAGATTCCAGTAGAGATAGTGAGAGAGGTAGAAGTCGTAAAAGGAATAGATTTTGATATGCTACAAAAAATGATGACCAATATGGAAACGGTACAAGTTTCCAAGAATGTAGTCGGAGAAACAAGAACCGCAGGGGAGTCTAAGATTGTTGAGCGTCGAGAAATAACAGGAGAAACGGGGTCGACTAAAATAACTGGGGAAAGCTATATCCGTGAAGGAGATACAAAAAGCGCAAGTGTAGGAAAGTCTACTAAAGGAAAAGCTACAGGAGGTAAAAAAAGTACTTGGAAGAAAGGAGATAAGAAAGATGATTTGACGAAGATAGAAGGTATTGGGCCAAAGATTAATGGTCTACTGAACGATGCAGGTATCTATACTTTCCGACAATTAAGTGAGACAGAAGTAGAAGTGATTAAAGGCATTTTAGAAAGAGCGGGTAATCGGTATAAAATGCATAACCCAGCGACTTGGCCTGCACAATCAGAAATGGCAGCAGATGGTAGATGGGATGACTTGAAAAAGTGGCAAGATGAATTAGACGGTGGCAGATAGTTTGATTTATTTGTCAAAAGACCTTTATTCTTAGGAGTTAAAATGACTGGTAATCAGTCAATTATGTAAAAATAAAAAACAAAACTAAAATGGCTTTTATAATTAAGCAAAGAGCAATAAATGCAGTGATTCCTGACAATGATGATAAGGGATTACAGGATAGCATCAAAGTATTCAAAAAAGGAACGGTAGAAAGTTTAACGGTTCGAGTAAATATCACCCATTCTTATAGTGGAGATTTAGAAGTACATTTGACTTCACCTTCTGGTAAGTCTGCTGTATTACACGGACGTACTGGTTCAAGCAAAGACAACATTGAATTAGAATTTTCAGGTGACGCAGTAGCTGATTTTGTAGGTGAAAAAGCAAAAGGAAAGTGGACTTTAACGGCAAAAGATTTTGCACCAAGAGACGAAGGGAAATTAAATAGCTGGAGTTTAAGAATGAATTGCACAGATACGACTTCTGAAATTTATATTCCAGATGCGGAGGGTAAGAAGTTGACTAGCAAGCAGACTTGTACGGTTGCAGGGGCTATTAAGGGTATCGAAGCTTCTGTAAATATTGAGCATGGATACATTGGAGACTTGGTGGTTACTTTAGTTGGGCCAGGCGCATCTGTGGTTTTACATGACAGAGAATCTGGTAGCAAAAAGAACTTGAAGAAAAACTACAAGAAAGCATTAGCTGCTTTTATTGGCACAAAAGCTAAAGGAGAATGGACTTTGGAAGTAGCAGATTATGCGCCAAGAGATTCAGGTAGAATCAAAAGCTGGAATGTTGATTTAAGAGTGTAATAGCTTGTTATATAATCGAAATAAAAATGGGCGGCAGTTAATTCTGTTGCCCATTTTTTATTTGTATTTTTTGTAAAAAATTGATTTTTAGAGTGTTGTAGGTTTTTTGAACTAAAATTTAAGTTGCGATAAATATCCGTTGGCAATCATCCGTTGGCAAAACTAGATAGTGAGCCAACGGATGATTGCCAATGGATAATACTATATAAAGACGATAATTTTATATTTTAGCATTAGCACGAAGTGCATCAAGAATCTGGTAGCAGAAATAGCTTGCAGAAAAACCACTAGAAAGCCTTAGCTGTTTATAGGTACAAAAGCCAAAGGATGCCACTGTCAACAGCTCCCTACCTACTGCCTAATTTCCTGCTCCACAAAACTTGCCCATTTCTCCAAATCATGCTGATTTTTAGTCGCAAAAGCTTTACTTTTTTCAGCAGGAATCCCAAAGTCTTTTTCTATTTTTTCGAAAACAGAATTAGCAATAATTGGGTTAGATAAAGCCTTGGAAGCATTTTCGACATTGATGATTTTATCCGCATCTATACCCAATTCTTCAAAAGCAGATTTGACATTTTTATAGGTATTATAAGAATCAGAAATGGCAGTTAGCCAATCTTTAGAAGGTTCTTTTTGAGAGGGTTCACCGTATTTATTCTTAAGGTAAGCTTCTTCATCTTTCGATATTTTTAAGCTACTCCATTGGAAGCCAGTATCTTTTCCTTCGGCTTTAGCCGCGGCTCGGTTTTCACTGAAATAATCGACTAAACTATTTAAGCGGTCTTTATTATCTTTTTTTGTGCCAAATGGTGT
>CALJVJ010000313.1 GCA_937974625.1 uncultured Saprospiraceae bacterium | reverse complement strand
TTGATGCAATCAGAATTCCAAGTCTATTATTTTAATGGCATGACGGCGGTTGAACAGCAGACTTTAATTAAGAATGCCCATCCTGAAGTACGTACTTTTTGGGAGACTTATAATCACTCTTTGCGGTTTATTCTAGAAAACGGCTACCCTGCTATTTCTCGACGGTCTATTGGTAATCGAAAAACGGTTTATTCTGGAAAAGAGACGGCTTATGCTTTCTTTAATTTATTCAAATTAGAAAAGACATGGGTGAAAATTCAGGAAATTATAGACCCTTATTTTGAAAATGAATATGCTAGATTCCCATTAGAGAATACTCGTTATAAGTACAGAGCAGATCGAGCAGAAAATGTATCCGAGACGATAAAAAAAGCTATTGGCGATAAATCAATTTTAGGTAGAATTAAAGAAAGTAAGTCGGGAAAAACAGATTTAAAAAGACCTTTGTTTTATTCACCACAAGCCAATTGGTATAACAAGGAAGCACAGAAATGGTATGAATTTACTTCCGAAGAACAACAAGGAATTTTAGCTTCTGCTAAAGAACATTTAAATATTTTCCAACAGCAAGAACTAGACCAACATACGGAGAAAAGATGGAATTTATATTTGCAAACATTTGCCAATCAAGTATTTAGCCCATTTTTCCATTGGACAATAGTCGAAGATAAATTAGTGCCACAATGGAATGTACTAGACCCTAAAAGAGCAAAAGATTTAAATAAGGCATTTGAAAAAGAACAACAAAGCGAATTGAAAGAACGAGCGCAACTCGAAAAATATATCGAATATTTATACACTAAAAAAACATTAGGAGATACGCAAAAATTTGTAGATGATGTTAAGCCTTTTTCTTTTGACCACCTACAAGAACAATGGGATAAAGCTGCTAAAGCACAACTACTTTCTATTCGACATAAAGGGGAATATAGACTGCGACGAATGAAAGAATTTGGGATGCTCAAAGGCAACGCAAAGCAGGATAAAGAATTGGAATTATGGTTGGATGAATTATTATTGATTGAAAAAGAAATTGGCCCCTATATTCCTTTTGTGCAACAGGCTTTTTTGATGGCTTTGCCTAGTCAGACCTCTACCGAATTTGACCCCTATCGGCATAGTCATGATGGCATTGAATTTGACCCTGAAACAACCCAAGACCAGCATAAATGGCTGCGTGGAGAGGTCATGAAATCGCTTAGGGTACGGTCGGGAAAAGCGGATGCCGAACAAGTCAATGCTTTTGCCTTAGATTTTTCTGGCTCGATGCGCCATAAACGAATGCGGAATTTATTTAAAATTTTATATTTAATGGTTCTCGGTTTAGAAGACCGAAAATCTTACGATGCTTTTCATTTTTTCGGAACAGATTTTATCGAAACGGTTAATTTTTCTAGCGATTACACCAATCGGTCGCTACTATTTCGGATACTACAACAGATTGCTCGATTGGATTATGAAGGCGTACGTTATGGAGGTATTGGTGGTACGAATATGAGTGAAGGAATTATTGGCTGTCATGAAAGAATTAAGACTTTTGCAGCCGACTTAAAAACAAAATATCCGAAGCGATTTTTCTTAAAATCTATTTTTGTGATTACAGATGGCGAACCTTCTTTAGGTATCCATATCCCCGAAGCTTTGAATTCAGAAATTGAACGGAGACGAAAAGAAGGAAATGTCGCTATAAAAGGTATTTACCTCAAACCAATAGGAGAAGAATACGCTTCTTTTATGGAACGTATTTTTGGTAATGACCAATTTGTAGAAACAGATGATTTTGCAGAAGCTATAAACCGTTTGGTCTATATTATGACGAAAACCTATAAGCAACAACGAACAGATTTGAAACAACAAAAAATCAAAGAAAAATATGAAGCAAGCCGCAATCTCTATCAATAAGCCAGTTCCGTCACCCATCAAAAAAATTGGCTCAATGATTTGCACTTATATGCAAGCGTTTGGTGATTTAGTGGTGATATGGGGGACGAAGGGCGAAACTCGTGCTTTAACTAAAGCAAGTATGCAGCATAAACAAATTGCTGATTATCAAGTAGATGGGCAAAAAGTGCAACAAGTTTTTGTGCCTAAAAACCATGAGCTAATTATTTTGCAGACAGCTAAAGGAATATCTGTAAGAGACTATCAAAATAAACCAATACGCGATGCGGCTAATTGGGCAGACTTTTTTATCGAACCCCATACCCATAGTTTTTACCGACAAAATGAAAGAGGCAATTGGTTTGATATTGAAGGGCATAAATTAGCTTCACCTGTCTTCTTGTTGGATAATGTGTTAGTATCCCTGCTAGGCAAAAAGAGTAAAAAATCTTTAGCTTTTAAAGGCGTTAATTTATTGGTGAGCCCCAACTTAACATTGATACAAGCAGGAAAAGTGGTTTTTGATAATCAGCTAAATCCAGTTAGTGTTTTTGGCGAGAAGATTACAGGTTTAGGCAAAAAAAATATTGTCTTTGGAGATGGTACTATTTTACAACAAGTCTTGACAGGTTTTAAGTCTTATACCTTTGTAGAGGAACGTACTTTGCAGCCTTTCTTAATCAACGATGAGCAAATAATACAGCATACTAAAACAGTCACTAAAAATGGAAAACGCTATGAAGTCTTTAAAACGGTTAGCAGTGAATACGCCTTATCGGGAGCCACAAAAGTATGTTTGACTTGTGACGAAGAAAAAGTCAAAATAGACTTTGATTCTTATGTAAAAATGGGGCCAGAAGAATTGGTCAAATGTACGGGTAAAAATGGCAGTCGATATATGGATTTACGTACGCAAACTGCCTATGCTTTGAAAGAAGTGAGCGAAGATACTATTGTGTTTATAGACACCAATATTTTGATGGTCGATGGGACTATTTTGCGTAGTATGGCAACCGCAACCGACCGTTTTGTTTTTAACGAAACAAAGAAGGAAATCTTCACACTTAATCAAGGGACTATTCGCCCTAATGCAGTATCGGAACCTGAATTTTTTGGAGAATATTTAGGAATCGCAGAGGTCAAAGGTGAAACAAAATATTTTCATAAAAAGAAAAACGAACTGATTCAATTAGGAGCAGAGGCGATAGAAATACAGACTATTTTAACTCAAAAGGATAATCATAAACTACTCAATGCGCTTTCCGTCAAAGGAGCGCAAATTGTATTAGACGTGCGTAAAGGATTTGACCAACTGGAACGTGCCTATGCAAATGGACAGGCAGTTGCAGAAGTCTATGGTTTTCCCCGTAATGTTGGGCGAAAGATGCTACAAAATGCAGTACTCAATACTTTAGGTGGTACAGAAAAACGAGTGATTGACCTCAATGCTATCCAACTTTCTATTTTTACCTTACCAGAAAACCTTTCGGCGGACCCTGCTGGAATTGCACCTTCTCTGTACCAAGGTAATCCACTTATGGAATTGGATTTTAAGCATCCAATAAAATTGATGGGCGAAGCTTTTCTAAAAGGTACTTTTTTGCCTTATCATGATACCCCAAAAGCAGTGTTGATTGCTCAGCAAAACAATCAACCCTTACACCTAGAAGGAGATGGGCATAAAAATCAATTGGTTACTGCGTTTATAAATAGTACCACTAGCGAAAAATATTATATCGGTGATAATCGGATGATTGGTGCTAAAACCCTGAAGGAGGATGGACAAGAAGGGCAAGTCCTTTTTTCTTTCCAAAGAAAATCTACTTGGATTCCTTTTAATGAGGCTGCTTTGCCTGTGACTCAGCAAGTTGTGAAAGTGAATACGCCTGGAGATTGGGATTATTTATTGTTTGAAGTAAAAGATGTGGATAATACTTTAAAGTTTATGGTGGTGGAGAAGGAAACACCGCATCGGGTTTTAGTGGAGCGTATCAAAGGAAAAGAAGCCCCTAAATTATTGGATAAGAAAGCAGTGTTGCCTTTGAAAATACCTAAAGAATTATCGCAGTTTACTAAGTTTTTTGTGAATGACCCGGGATATTTGAAGGAAATATGAGTTTTATATTATAACCTTTTGGTGAAATCTAACACCTCCTCAAAAAGAACCGATTTTTTAATCTCGAATGCTGTCTTATCTATTTCATCGGTATTGATGGCTCTCAATAATTTTGTTTTTTCTGATAATAGCATGGTTAAGGCGTCGGGAAATTTCTTTTGGTCCTTATTGCTATAATAACAATCTAGAATTTTTAAGGCCAATCCTAAACCATCATTTTCGACAGCAGTCCTTACACTTTTCTTTACGGTTGCTAAATCGGTAGTCTGTACTGCGATGTTGTCACATGGAATATATTTTGGAATATACCGAAATTTATTGCCAGAATAATTATTCTGCAAAACTTTCCATTGCTTTGTCATTTTATCAAGCACTAAAAGATATTCTTGTTCATTGGTCGTTTCGTATTTGTATTCATCTCTTTGTGAAAATTGATTAAACCAATCCAGCCGCCAGTGTTCTATCGTGGTGACATAAGCTTGTTCTTCTCCTATCGAATCTACCACTACTTTTACTAATTGTGCGGTGGAGGCATTTGATGGATTATTAAGCGTCCAATTAAGACTAGATTGTCTTTTTAAGATACTTAAAACTTCCTGATAGGCGGAACCATTGGTGGAGTAGACTTCCTTTAAGTTTTCCAGATTAGACTCATAATTTGGAATTGCTTTGAAAGCTGAAAATTGGTATTCTACGGCTTTTTCAATAGTAGCCGTAATGTTAAATGCTTCCGAGAAGGTTTTCGAAGTAGTGGTTGAAGTGGTCCAGTTATTAACCATTAAACCTATCCCTAAACCTAATGGAAGTACTAATAGCCAAAACCAATTAAATTTTTTTCTTTTGATTTCTTCATTGATGTAATCGCCGTGAGTAGGGTAGTCGAAATATTGCGCAAAGATATCTTTTGTGCCTATTGTACCAAGATGCCCATCTTTAAAAATTCTACGGAAGGTAGTCGTGGAAATGGATTTATCGGTTTTGTTTTGGAGTTTATTTAAAAATGATTGCGCTTCGGACTTTGTCCATTCAGCAGGTGCTTTTGCTTCAGGATGTCTTATTCTTAATTTATTTGCAATATGTGTCCAATAAGCCTCAATTACCTGCATAAATCCCTTTATTCAATGTTTTTGTTGATTAGAAAGTATTTGGAAAACTTTTGGAATGCTTTTAAAAAGGCTGTTTTTTTGAAAACATCTTGTTTTTCCTGATTTTTGTGTACTACAAATCTATAGAAAAAAAAATTAGTTCCAACATAAAAGACCCAAGAAACCAAATTTATTTTTGTGTTTCCTTTTTTAAAATTAGTTGTTCGTTTTAATTTGGAGACTTTCTATATTTTCCTTTAGTTTTATAAGTTAAAAGAAAAAGTTCTATGCAAAATTTAGAGGTCCTCTCTATGAAACACTAAACTTAGAATTTTTATTAACATTTTAGGGTTTTAAAAAACTTAATAGCTGTTTTTTACAACCCTTTTTTATTTTCCCTTTCCCCAAAATGTTTTTTGTTAGAGTTGCTGCTTTTGTTGTACATTTATAGCTAAGAAATAGTTCAATAATAAATTTACATTCTTCTACTTGTTCTTTTTCCCTTCTACATCGTTAAAATCCCGATAGCTATCGGGACGTCGACGCTAGGCATCGCCTACGTTTTTTGCCTTGTACAAGAAAAAAATAACTGCGTATAAAAATGCAATTTATTAATATACCATTCCGAATTGCATTTTACATAAACGAAAATTACCAATCTTGCCCAACACAGAAGCTGCAAAACCAATTTACTCCGAAGGTTATAAAAAATATGTCCTCTACGTCCTCACAGGTGTCTATATCTTCAATTTTATCGACCGTCAAATTTTAGTCATTCTGCAAGAGAGCATTAAAGCTGATTTAGGTTTGTCTGATACCCAATTGGGGCTATTGACAGGTTTAGCTTTTGCTTTGTTTTATGTAACCTTAGGTATTCCTATTGCTAGACTAGCGGACAAAACTAATCGAAAAAAAATCATCGCTGTTTCTTTGGCGATTTGGAGTGCTATGACTGTGGTATCAGGTCGAGCTTTGAACTTTACCCAATTACTTTTAGCTAGAGTAGGGGTAGGTATTGGAGAGGCAGGGGCAAGCCCTGCGGCACACTCCATGATTTCCGATTACTTCCCTGCCAATAAACGGGCAACTGCTTTGGCGGTTTATTCGATGGGGATTTATATCGGCATTCTATTAGGTTATTTATTTGGTGGCTGGCTAGATGAATTTTTCGGCTGGAGAACGGCTTTAATGGTATTAGGCTTGCCAGGCATTTTATACTCCGTCTTTTTTTACTTTACGGTCAAAGAACCACCAAGAGGTTATGCCGAGAATTTAAGCACTCAAGATGCGGCTAATTATAGTTTAGGACAAGTATTTGGCTTGTTGATGAGCCGAAAAGCTTTTTTATGTCTCGCTTTCGGGGCAGGGATTCATTGCTTTTCAGTCTATGGAGTAGGCAATTGGTTACCTTCTTTTTTAGCACGTTTGCATGGAATGGAACGAGGGGAAATTGGCACTTGGTTGGCTATTGGTAGTGGCGGCGGTGGTGCTTTAGGAGTATGGTTAGGCGGTTATTTGACGGATAAATATGGGCAAGAAGACCGAAGAATGTATTTAATCATTCCAACAGTAGCCATTGTGGCTTCTATTCCTTTATTAGCTATTATGTTGGCAACTTCTAATAAATATGTCGTAGTTGGTGGAAATATAGTTGTGAAAACTTTATGGTCTTTTTACCTAGCGCCTTGTATTGCAATGGCACATGGTATGGTAGGATTGCGGATGCGGGCGATGGCTTCGGCTGTTTTTTATCTCTTTCTCAATTTGATTGGTCTTGGCTTAGGCCCTCTATTTATCGGTATGGCAAGTGATTATTTAACGCCTGGATTTGGGCAAGAAGGATTGCGTTGGGCTTTGACTATGGGGATTGGAATGAGTATAATTGCTGCATGCTTATTTTGGCGAGCATCTGTTTATTTGGAACAGGATTTGGATGCGGCGCCTAAGTAGGCAGCGTAATTGTTAATTCAAAACTTCGGCTGCTCTTGGATATTTTTCAAATAAAAAATCGTATTTCTTCTTTTCTACGGTTAATGCTTTTTGAAACCAATCTTTGGATTGGTACGGTGCTAGCCTTCTATCTTTTAATAAGTCGAGGTAGATGTTTCCTTGTGGAACCCCCTCCTTGTCTGCATAAGTAAGGTATTCCTCCGTAGCCAATTGGAAGGCTTTTGCTGCTTGTTCAGCTTTTCCTTGATAATAATACACATTGAATTTAGCATTTTGGTTTTCTTCTTCCAGAATAAGGTCAATGTAAGCAGTATCATTTTCTAATAATGCGTTTTCTAATTCTAGACCTAATCTTTCCGTAGCATCCACATCTATATTTTCCATTTGCTCCCAAGCGGCTAATGCTTGTTTTTTGTCATTCAATAAAAAAGAAGCTCGAAATAAATATTCTAAAACGGTGATGTTGTGGTGGTCTATGTCTAAAAACGATTGACATAGATTGACGGTTTCTTCTAGATTGCCAAGATAAAAATTACAATAGATTTGCATGGTTAACCCTTGTCGATTCAGTGGGTCGATTTGAATTGTTTTTTCAGCAAACTGAAGTGCGTCTTTATGCAAACCCATATCAAAATATAGATTGGCTAAACCAATAATCGATTCTGTATTTTGAGGACTAATTTTATACCCTTTTAGGAAATGTTCAAAAGAGGCATCTGTTTGATTGGTACGTCTCAGTATATAGCCTCTTACTTGATTAACATAGGCTAGATTAGGATTTAGGCGGATAGCTAATTCACTCTCTTTTTCCATTAATTGGAGATACTTTTCCTTTGCTAAGGTGTCCATTTCTGGTATCCGCACCCAAAAAGAATCGTAGAGGTCTGCTAAGCCTGCATGAACGGATGCATCGGTTGAATCTAGTTGTACCGCTTGTAAGAATAACTGTTCACTTTTTAGAAAATCGGCTATATTTAGATTACTATTATAGATGTTTTTATGGATGTGCTTGGCTTTCATGAATAAATCATAAACCTCGCTTTTTGGGGCAGTATTGCTTATTAGTTTTGACCGTTGTTCGGGCGCTAATTTTGTTAATAATACTTCCCCTATACTTTGCGCTAATTCATCCTGAATTTTAAAAATATCATCAAAATCTCGGTCGTATTTATCTGACCATACGTGAAACCCATCGGCTACCTTGATTAGCTGTGCAGTGACGCGTATCTTATCGTCTTGCTTACGGACACTACCTTCTAAGACGTGATTAACCTGTAAGGCTTCTCCTATAGCTGCAATGGTCGGTTCTTTGCCTTTGAAGGAAAAAGAAGAGGTTCGGCCAGCTACTTTTATGGCTTCTAATTGGGCTAATGTATTCAAGATTTCTTCCGCAATGCCATCTCCAAAATATTCTTGGTCTTTATTGACACTCATGTCTTTAAAAGGTAAAACCGCAATGGATGGAGTATTGGCGATGTCTGAACTAGCATTCTGATATTTTAACCCAAAAAAAGTAGCTACAGCAACTAAAAGACCAAAGGCAATAGGAAGTGCCCAATTGGTTTTTGTATTTTCTTGAATCTTTAGCTTTCCTTGAATTTTTTTCTTTTTTGGGATAGGGAACCCTTCATTCGCGAGTGCAAAAACTTCTAAAGATTTATCTACATTTTTAAAATCAAATTTACCTAAACTTTGCAATTTAAATTGAGGCTGATTCTTAATTTGTTGCTGCACATTACTGGACAATAGCACCGACCCCGGTATCCCCATAGACTCTACTCTCGAAGCTACATTTACGGTATGTCCGAAAACGTTTCCTTCTTTTAATACAATATCACCAGCATTTAATCCTATACGGACAGGTATGGTAGTGTTCTTTTGAAAAGCAATTTGTAGATTTTGTGCAGCTGTCATCGCATCTACAGACGAGTCGAAAACACATAGACAGCCATCTCCATAGAATTGGATGATTTCTCCCTTGTTAGCAGGAATTTGTTTATCTAATTCCTGCTTAAATTGCTCTAATTTGGATAGTGCCAATGACTCATCACTTTGCATCAATGCAGTATAACCAACAATGTCGGCAAAAAGTACGACTGCAAGTTTGCGATTATTCATAATAGGTATAAGGAGTAATTATATACTAATAATTTTTTTTAGTGGCAAAATACAAAAACTAAAGAATAAGTAAGGAATAAGTAACAACAAAGATGAGGAAATATATGGCCTAAATATATATAAACAAGACCTTAAAGAAAATGAAGCTGATTTTTAAGCTAATCAGACCGCCACAAAATTCTATCTGTTTGCGGATAACTCCTGTCTGTCTAGTTTCTGAAGTTTTTATTTATTTATGTGCTACTTTAGCTATTATTCTGATGATCTTGAAAAAGTAATGAAAATTTACAACCCTAACTAATCCATTTTATAAAATAAAAAATTAGCTGCAATGAAAATATGGAACTTTGTATTAGTATTAATAATTGGAATGACGTCTACTTCCTGTGTGCAAGAGCAAAAGAATATCCACGAGCAAGAGCAAAAAAGGCTACTGGATAAAGAAAATATTATTGCTATTTTGGATACAATAGATAGGCTAGATTCAGCGCCATTAATTTTACGAGATTCTATGGGTAAAATTTATGGGCCCGAGTCTGAAGAAGCTCAATATTACCAAAAAATATTTTGGAAGATTAACCCCTCTAATATCAAAAAAGTCAAAGAAATTCTTGGTAAGGAAAACTGGCCTGATACAACGCTCATTGGACCAAGGGGCAATGCAATTATTTGCAGAATTCTTCAACATGCTGATCAAGAAACAAGAGAACATTATATTCCTAGAATGAAACAAGCAGTGTTGGACAAAAAACTAGCCGCGAGGTATCTAGTTCGTGCAGAAGATAGAATTGCCACAGACAAGGGAGAATTACAAATCTATGGTGGACAAATGAAATGGTATCCTAAAACAAAGACCTTCAACGTATGGCCTGTATATGACCCTGTAAATATTGACAAAAGAAGAGCGGAGATAGGATTGATTCCCATAGCCGAGCATTTAAAAAACAGATTTGATTTTGAATGGAATCTTGCCGAACAAATAAAAAGGTCTAAAGAATTTGAAATGGAAAAACTGAAAAAATGATTAAACCAAAGTGGCTAGCAAATTTAACCGATAAACAAACACTGACTCATGCCGCTTTTTGGTTATTGTTGTATGGATATTATGTCAGCTCTAATTGGAGTTACTTTGACGATAACAAAGCAGCTTTGATGGAAAAATACTTTATCAAAACAGGCTTATTGATACCTCTTTCGTATGTGATAATTTATGTATTTATTCCTGTTTTTTTAAATAAAAGTCGTAAGTTTTTATTTGTTTTTAGCAGTTTATTTTCGGTCTATTTGGTTTACTTAATTTATACCCTTTTTCGCTATTATTATTTTGATTTAAAATATCCCAGAATTTATAAAAAATTCAATCTATTGGAACGCGTGACCGATTTTAGCTTGTTTTTTAGCGAATTATATTGGTTTATTTTTCCAACAATTATTCTAATTGCTTTAAAATATTATAAAGACCAAGAAGAAATGGTCACGCTAAGAGAACAGAAGAAAATCATGGAGTTGAATAGTTTAAAAAATCAAATCAATCCACATTTTCTCTTTAATACCCTCA
>CALJVJ010000312.1 GCA_937974625.1 uncultured Saprospiraceae bacterium | reverse complement strand
ATCTCGGCGCCACCTTCATCGGTTATAGTAAACGTACCCGTTCCAGTAGTCAAGTTGATAGAACCATCACAAGCGTTAATACAGTTAACATTGGTAACAGTAATACTTGGCATTGTAGCGCCAGTATTATTAATGACTACGGTCGTTTCTCCTTCACAACCACTTGCATCGGTAGCTGTTACGGTGTAAACACCACTTGCTAAATCACTTCTAGTATTTCCTGTTCCACCATCAGACCAGTTGTAAGTATAAGTTCCAGCAGGTGTTACTGCAATCGTAGCAGTACCATTCGAAGAACCACAATCTGCATCGGTTGAGCTATCAACTGCAACGGCAAGTCCACCATCTATTTCAATAGTGATAGCTAAGAAGTCTTCACAACCATCAGCATCTACTACTTTAATAGAGTGGGAGCCAGCAGCTAAATCAGAGAAAGTAAATGTACTTGCACCAGTATTAGTAGGCGTTCTGCCATCAATAGAGATAGCAAAAGGAGCCGTTCCATTTTCCCAAGAGATGGTTACAGAACCATTATCGTCAGGACAGATAGCAGGGTTAATACTTTCAATGGCTAAGTTTGGTGCATCCACATTTCCAATAGGAATTTGGAGTACCCTAGTACATTCTGCCATGCCATTTTCAATGGTCACAGAATAGATACCTGCGCTTAGGTTATTTGCCATGTTCGTGGTACTGACATTGTCAGACCAAGTATAAGTTAAGGTGGATTCATCACCACCGATAATATCAATTGTGACTGACCCATTATCTTCACCACAAGCTGCATCGATAACTAAGATGCCTTCTGGTTCGAAGCAACAGCCTTCGTCCGTTACTGTTAATTGTACTTCTTTATCACAACCGTTGCTATCCATTACATTTAAGGTGTAAAGACCTGCTTGGGTAATGGTTATACAAGAATCAGTTAATCCATCAATGCCTGTACCGGCCCAAGTGTAGGTATAGACACCTGTACCACCTAAGACATTGGTAATGCAAATCTCTCCATCATTACAAGTAACGGGTGTGATTTCAATGAAAACATCTATTGCTTCTGGTTCAATAATGATAATCGTATCAAAAGCCATACATCCTGCATCGTCGGTATATTTTATTTGGTATTCGCCCGCACACAAATTACCATCTGCTAAGGCTAACGAAACAGTAGCACCACCTTCATCAGTAATTATAAATGTGCCAGTACTTACAGGGAAAGTAATACTACCATCACAAGCATTGGTACAATTAACATTGGTAGCACTGATGGTAGGCATCGAAACACCATCATCGTTAATGACTACAGTTGTTTCTCCTGTACAACCATTCGCATCTGTAGCCGTTACGGTATAAACACCACTTGCTAAATCAGTTCGAGAAGCGCCAGTTCCTGCATCACTCCAAGTGTAGGTATTAGTACCCGCAGGTGTTACCGCAATTGTAGCGGTTCCATTAGCAATACCACAATCTGCGTCGATTGAGCTATCAACGGATACCTCAAGTCCACCATCTGTTTCGATAGTAATTGACAATATTCCATTACATCCATTTGCATCAACTACTTCAATGCTATAAGTTCCAGTGGCTATATTATTGAAAGTTTGTGTTGTGCCACCAGTGTTTATTGCCGTTCCGCCGTCAATAGAAACTGCATAAGGTGCTATTCCGTCCACCCAACTGACAGTAACACTTCCGTCATCGTTTGGACAAGTAGCTGGACTGATAGCATCTATCATTAAATTAGGACCATCTGTATTTCCTACTATTACTTCAAGAATTTGTGTACAAGATGGCATTCCATTTTCTATGGTTACATTATAGGTACCTGCACTTAAATTATTAGCCATATTTGTCGTAGTAACTCCATCACTCCATGTGTAAGTAAGCATGGATTCGTCTCCACTTGCTATATCTATTGTGGCTGAACCATTGTCTTCCCCACAAGCCGCATCAATTACAACGATACCTCCTGGGGTAAAGCAACAGCCTTCATCTATGACTGGAATATTGACCGCTTTTTCACAACCGGCTTCGTCTGTAACTAATAAAGTATAGACTCCTGCTTGCGTAATGGTTACACAAGCATCCGTTAAACCTTCAATGCCTGTACCTGACCAAGCGTAGGTATAATTACCTGCACCACCAACTACATTGGTAATACAAATTGTACCATCCGAACAAGTAACAGGTGTGATTTCTACAAATACATCAATTGGTTCTGGCTCAGTTATGATGACTGTTTCAAAAGTCATACAGCCATTTACATCTGTATATTGAATCATGTAGGTTCCAATGCATAACTCCCCATTGGCGGCTGCAGTGGTTACATTTTCATCAGCGTCGTTGAAAACAATACAAGTACCATCGGCTTTAACCGTTGTAATACTACCTGTACAATCATTAGCACAACTAACATCGACTTTCATAACGGTTGGCATGGTTACCCCATCATCATTAATGATAACTTGGGTTTCGCCAACACATGCACTTCCATCACTTACAGTGACAGTATAAATTCCAGCCACTAAATCATTTCTATTTGCACCGCTACCGCCGTCACTCCAAGTGAAGGTATAAGTACCCATTGGATTGACATTGATAGTAGCTGCACCATCTGCTTGGCCACAAGTGGCATTGCTGATGTTGGTTACAGTAACTTCTAGTCCAGTTTCTTGTTCTATAGTAATGGCTAAGAAGCCTTTACATCCATTAGCATCTACGACTTCAATATTGTGTGTGCCTGCTGCTAAGTTATTGAATGTAAACGTATTCGCACCTGTGTTAATTGGACTTCCAGCATCTATTGTAATCGTATAAGGTGCTGTTCCATCTACCCAATTTACGGTAACACTACCATTTTCATTGGCACAAATTGTAGGTTGGATGGTATCTATTTCTAAATTAGGTCCATCTACATTACCAACGATTATTTCAAGGGTGTCATTACAACTTTCCACTCCATTGGAAAGGGTGACCATATAAATTCCCGGGCTCAAATTACTAGCCTTATTCGTTGTGCTAATGCCATCACTCCATGCATAAGTTACACCAATAGTATCGCTACCAATTAGGTCAATTGTAATAGACCCATTGTCTTCTCCACATTCTGCATCAATGACTAAGATACCTGCTACATCAAAACAAACATCAATGACTGCTTTATCTCTGTCATCATCTCCATCTTCATAAGAATCATCTTCTTCATTTTGATTATCATCTGGTTCGCCATCATCGTCATCGGCATCATCATCGGTCGTATTATTCCCCATATCATCTTCACTCTCAGTGATTTCACTAACATTTGTATAGTTTTCATTGCCTCCTGCTGTTGCCTCTATGGTGACAAATAATGGTATACAGAAAGTGTCTAATGGTGCTAAAACAGTCGTAATTGTATACTCATGTTTAGCAGCACCTATGGCTGTCCAAAGCGGATTGTCCGCAGGGTCAAAACTTAATCCTGCGGGTAAACTATCGGTAACTACAATATTGTTGGCATTAACATTTCCTTGGTTAACTACGGTTATTTTATATTCAATTAATTGACCAACCGCATAAGGACCTGGAGTGACCACTTGTTTGATTTGTGCTAAATCGAAAATATCTATTATTTCAAAATCAGAATCATCTTCATCCTCATTTTCATTGTCGATAGCATTATCCTCCATATCACCATCGTTGTCTGGATTATTATCGGTCTCAGAATCAATGTCTGAATCAGAAGTATCATTACCTTCATCATCTTCACTACCACTGATTTCTCCTGTGTTTTTCCAAGCATCTATACTATCACAAGGCTGTAGAATTAAATTGATAGACACCATAGAAGAATCTCCGCCTTGTAGGGTATCGATTAGGGTAGTGGTTGCGGTATTTCCAGCACCGGTCCATCCACTATTGATACTCGTATCAAAGATAAATCCACATGGTGTAAATTCTGTAATTTCAATATTGGTACTAGGAATATTCCCTTGATTGAAAACGGTGAAATCAAAGGTAATGGTGTCGCCATACTTAAATGGTCCCATTTCCATGGTTGTTTTCTTTAAAGCAAGGTCAAATATTTCTACGATAGCAGGGTCATGGTCATCTTCATCGTCCATGCCGTTGCCGTCTGTTTGGTTATCGGTTGGACCATTTGGTTCGCCACCTGTATCATTGTTGTTATCATTATCTGGTTTACTATCCGCATCTGAATTACTGGTATTGTTGTTATCATTGTCTTCACTTCCCCCAATTTCACTATAGTTGGTATAACTTTCTGGGTCGCTACCATTTTCTCCTAATTCTAAATAAATCTCTAAAGTAGTAGAAGCACCTGGTGCTAAAACAGTTTCTATTAATGTATTTACTGTTGGAGCTGTACCTGACCAATCGAAATTTAAACTAGGATTAAAGATTAATCCACTTGGAATATGGTCATAAACAGTAATGTTATTAGCAGGAACATTTCCTTGGTTGATGACGATGATGTTATACTTAATAATGTCTCCATACTTATATGGCCCCGCTGTTGCAACTTGCTTAATTTGTGCTAAATCAAATATTTCGATAACTTCGAAATCACTATCATCTTCATCCTCATTTTCTCCATCTATAGCATTGTCTTCCATATCTCCATCATTCGTTGGGTTGTCATCAGCATTACTATCTAAATCCTCATTGGTTGTATCATTACCCATATCGTCTTCACTGCTGCTAATTTCGGCAATATTCTTCCATGCATCGGTAGTTGTACAAGGGTCAACAATCAAATAAATAGAAACAGTAGCAGAATCGCCACCTTGTATAGTATCAGTGATGACAGTAGAAACTACACCACTAATAATACCCATCCAATTTGTGTTCAGATCTGGTTCAAAAGAATAGCCGCAAGGCGTAAACTCTGTAATTTCAATATTGGTACTTGGAACATTCCCTTGATTGTATACAGTGAAATCGAATTTTATAGTATCTCCATATCTAAATGGACCAGTTGCCATAGTTGTTTTCTTCAATGCTAAGTCGAAAACCTCTACTCTAGCAGGGTCATGGTCATCTTCATCATCAGTACCATTGCCATCAGTTTGATTATCTGTAGGACCATTGGGTTCGCCTCCTTCGTCATCTGTGAAGTTGATATCTGGGTCACTATCTGCATCAAGACCATTCATTCCCATGGTATCCTGAGCTATACTTATTTCTGATAGATTGGTATAATGGTCATTACTTCCACTAGTATTGGTTAATTCTAACTGGATACTAATCGTTATAGAATCACCTGCCAATAAGGTGTCCGTAATTAAATAGCCAACTACTGGTGCTGTCCCTAACCAACCAAAATTATTTAATGGGTCATAGATAAATCCACTTGGTATAGAATCGGAAACGACAATATTTGTACTTGGAACATTCCCTTGATTATATACCGTTAAGTCAAAAGTTATTTGACTGCCGTACATATAAGGTGGTGCATTCCCGATAGCTATCGGGATTGTTTTAACTAAGGCTAAATCAAATATTTCAATGACCTCAAAATCAGAATCATCTTCATCTCCATTTTCTCCATCTACCGCATTATCTTCCATATCTCCATCATTATCGGGATTATTATCAGTAGTACTATCTGTGTCATCATCAGAAGTATCATTGCCCATATCGTCTTCACTTGCACTAATTTCACTTGTGTTCTTCCAAGCATCCATATTTGTACATGCTTGTACAATTAAGTTAATGGAAACGATGGAAGAATCGCCACTTTGTAAGGTATCCATTATGGTAGTCGTGGCAGTACTATCTGCCCCAGCTGTCCACCCATTATTGATGTTTGCATCAAATCTATATCCACATGGCGTAAATTCTGTAATTTCGATATTGGTACTTGGAATATTTCCTTGGTTATAAACCGTAAAATCAAAAGTAACGGTATCTCCATATCTAAACGGTCCAGTTTCTACGGTAGTTTTCTTCAAGGCTAAGTCAAAAACTTTTAAACCTGCAGGGTCACTATCATCTTCATCTTCTCCTTCATCTGCATTTCCATCAATGTTGTTATCATCAGGGTCACCGGGGGCTGGAACGCCATCGTTATTTGGGTCTGTATCTCCATTACTATCTTGGTCTAGATTGGTAATATCAAAGCCCATCGTATCTTGCCAAGCAGATATTTCTGCTACATTTATCAAGTCCATAGGGTCTGTATTATTAGGCAAGACCGTCATTGTTACAGGCACTTTAATAGAATCCATGAACCCAATCGTATCTGTTAGGGTTATCATGGCTACACTATCCATGTCCATCCAACCTGGAGAAAGAGCCGTATTTAATTCCATTCCTTCTGGAATATAATCGGTTACTTTAATATTGGTACTAGGAATATTTCCTTGATTGTAAACGGTAATTGTATAAGGAATATCATCCCCTACTTTAACTGGTGTTGTGATACTTGTTTCTTTTTTCAATGCTAAGTCCACTATCTCAATATAAACAATAGCAGGGTCATGGTCATCTTCATCCCCATTCGTATTGTCGGTTACATTGTCTTCAATAGTATCATTAGTTGGGTCGACATCTCCACTAGAATCACTATCTTCTGGATGGTCCCCCTCTGCGTCTTCTGCGTCCAAAATTTCCGCATAGTTGATGGCAAAAGTATCCATAGGGACACTGTTCAAAATAGATTTGAATTTAATGGTATCCGTTTCCCCTACCAATAAACTATCTATGAAATTATATTCCCAGGTTGCTCCAACTTGTGTCCAATTGGGGTCAACGATGGTTAGTATGGAAGGAGGATTATCTACTATACTGATATTATAAGCATCAACCCCTCCTTGATTTTCTACAATTATGCAATAAGGAATAGAATCACCTATCATCATTAATGGGAAAACGGTACTAGGGTCAATGACTTTCTTTAAGGCTAAATCAAATTCTTCTAAAGTAAACATCGCCATATCCTCATCATCTTCGCTCTGGTCACCGTTGTCATTATCTGGTGTAGAATCTATATCTTCTTTGTCGGCATTGGATACTTGTGCACTATTTTTAATTTTACCATAATCTATCAATTTTGCGCTAATCTTTATGGTGTCGCAAGTTCCTGCTGGCATAGTGCCAATATCCCAATTGCCTCCACCTCCGGGCGTATAAGTACCCTGGGAAACAGTATGACTTACGTACATTACACTAGCAGGTAGGCTATCCATTAGGGAAACCATATTCGCATCATGAATTAATAAACTATCAGCATCATATCGGTTACAAACTACAATTTGATAACTAATGATATCATTGATATTTGGTACACTATCTATTTCACAAATAGTCTTTTCTACTTCTAAATCAATACAATCTGCTTGAATAATAGTGATGGTATCTGACCTACTTGGACATAGGTCGGTACTTCTAAATCCTTTTACTAAGTAGTTACCAGGTTCTGTTGGCCCTGACCATACTTCGGTTGGGGTAGATGCTTTAATAATTTCAAAACCACCATTTAATAAATACCATTCGTAATAATCAAAACCTGCTGTTGCGGTAAATGTATTCGTTTCAAAAGGATAACAGATGGTTGGATTGCCACTTACTTTAATTTCTGCAATTGGTTTTACATCAATACAAACGCTATCTCTTCTTACACAACCACCATTGAACATTAATGCGACTTCGTATTTATAAAGTCCTGGTGTAGGTGACTCAAATAATGGGTCTGCTCGAGTTGGGTCATCTAAATGGGTAGAAGGAGTCCAAAGAACTTCCACATAGTCTCCATATTCAATTGGTATAGTTAATTCCAGTGGAGTTGGTTGGTCTTGACAAGTTAAAGAATCTTTGACGTCAATATCAAAAGGCTCTGCTCCCCGAATAAACCTAATTTCATCGTAGGTACACTCCCCAATACCACCAGAAAAATACATTTGAGTAACAATAGAATTATCGACGACACTAACGTATAAGCTATCGCCTACGCTTCTAGTGACCACATTACTGGCAGGACTAAAAGTAAGGGTATTATCTCCACAAATTTCCATGCCTAATTCTTGACCAGGGCAAAGGACGGTGGTAGGTGGTAGGGTAGCGGTAAATTCAGGTTCTACACTAGCATAAGGTGTTGCCAAGTGATTACATTTACAATCATTGTCATAAACAACATCTAGAATAATTGGACAAGCATTTATTTCTGTTACCTCAAAGCATCCAGTTAACACGACAGAATCGCCATTGGCTACAAAAACACCTGAATAACTATCTCCTCCTAATATAGGGTCATAGAAATCTAAGACTTGATTGTCCTGAATATCGTCGTGCATATTAACGGTTACCGTCCCATTATAGTCCGGACCAGGGTTTCTTAAGGTTACTTCATAGCAGATGGTTACTGGGTCGGTAGACTCCGTACATTGTCTATAAAGATTTAAATCAACGGTTTCCAATGGCCCTTTTAGGGTCATGGTAAATGTAGGATTGATAGATGATTGTACAAAAACATCACATTCTCCTCCATCTGTACAAGACTCATCTATTACTAAGTTTTTTAAATCTACTTGGATATCATAATCTCCACATTCAGCATCTTTATCAAAGTCCGCTTCATAATTTAAGGTAAAAGCTCCACCTACTGGCATATTTTCATACCCTTGGAAGCAAATTTGTGTCTGTCCATTTATAGTCGTAATAGTCTCTGTTCCTACACTCAAGTTAGTAGGAAGAATGTAACGCATAGACCCAGTTTGGTAATTTATTTCTTCTGGTAAGGTCACACACATAATGACACTATCGCCTAGTGGTTGCTCAGATATATTTTGTCCTGTTATTCTAAAAGTTGGGGTGCCTTGACCGCAAAATGCCTCGGAAGGCTTAGCAGTAATTAAAACTTGGCCATAATCAGCAGGATTGGCATTATTGACAATGAATTGATTACTAGTAACTAATCCAGAAGTTAATTGTGCTGGACTACAAGGGTCTGTAGCATAGGCTTCAAAAGAGGCCTGAGACCCAGAGATGAATGCATCACATTTGGTTTCTACCATAAATCGAACTACCACATAATTACTATCATTCATACTTGTTACTCCAGGTAAACCATTGGCATGGATAGCTTGACTAAACACACTATCTTCTACATATAATAAATTATTGCCACTAATAGCAGGGTCGCTAATAGGATAAAATGGTAAACTAAAGTTACCTGAATTCGGATAAGAGGCTTCAAAACTTCCTGAGATTACTTCCATCCCTACTAATGGTAAATCAATATCCATAACGATATCCGTTACCGTTGTTGTTTTTACATTCTTGACTAAGACAGCTATAGGAATAGTATCACATAGTGCATAAGTTTCTCCTGCTATAGGGGTTAAGAAATCGGCTTGAATGGCTGCTTCTTCGAATACATATTCATAACAGGTTTCAATACTGTTACAAGCTTCGGTTTCTCCTGCTAATGCAGCCATTATTTCTCTGTCCATACAACCAGAAGTCGTCGTTACACATACCTTTGGCACATCCGGAGGCGTTGGACAGAATAATAGTCGTGTTCCAATTTTGAAATCTACACATTGTCCTGCTGCTAAAGTGTCTAAATAGATAGCATAAGTAGTGGTGGAACCTGTAGCAGATACGGTATCAAAATCAAGTAGATTCATTGCACTATCATAGCCACCTACAAATTCTATACTATTCGTTAAGGTAACACTGGCTAGCATCCCTCTGTGCGTTTCCAAACTTAGGTCTAAACCATCTGCACAGATGGTAATGGTGTTGAGTTCTTCACTTACGCCAGGTGTTAAACTAGCTAGTAGATTTTGGTCTTGTGTTTGCGTTAATGCTGGAAAACCTTTGCTGATGTCGGTAGTTAAGACATCTCCTGCTACTACATCATCCCAACGGAATAAAGTATCTAAGCCAAGTATACCATAATAACTTTGTCCTCTATTGACAGGTGTTGCGCCATTTAATCCACAAATATTAAATAATTCATTACTGGT
>CALJVJ010000311.1 GCA_937974625.1 uncultured Saprospiraceae bacterium | reverse complement strand
TTATCAACTTAATTTTATTCAGAATTATATGCGAGCATTAGTTATTTCAGGTGGAGGGTCTAAGGGTGCATTTGCTGGAGGAGTTGCAGAATATCTGATTAAGGAAAAGCAAAAGGATTATGATATATATGTAGGGACTTCTGCGGGTAGTCTCTTGTTACCTCTTTTAGCATTAGGGGAAGTGGATAGGATTAGAGAGGGATTTACTAAAGTTACGCAAAAGGATATTTTCACAAATTGCCCCTTTATCGTTAAGAAAAAAGGTAAAATTTATACTTCTAAAATTAATCACATTAACTCCGTGAAAATGTTTTGGAAGAAAAAGACCACTTTCGGAAACAGCACAGCTTTAAGAAAATTAATTTCCAAAATTTTCCTAAAATCAGATTACGACCGCTTAATTAAAAGTAAAAAAGAAGTTATTGTTACTGTTTGTAATTTTACCAATTACAAAACAGAGTACAAATCTATTCAAGACCATAGTTATGAAGATTTTTGTGATTGGATGTGGATTTCAGCGAACTTCGTTCCATTCATGAGTTTAGTCATAAAAAATGGGCATGAATACGCTGATGGTGGCTACGGGGATTATTTACCGATTCACCCAGCTTTAGATATGGGTGCTAAGCATGTGGATGCTATTTACCTCCGACCAGAAAAACTAAGTATAAATAATCTTCGATGTACCGACCCTTTTGATGTGCTTTTGAGAACCCTTCAATTTATGATGGATAAAATTGGGAAGGATGATATTTTGATTGGAAAGTATGCTAGTATCCGAGATGATGCTACGATTGATTACTTTTTCCCACCACATGTCTTAGTAGAAAACGCTTTTATCTTTGACCCAGATTTAATGTCAAAACTTTGGCAAGAAGGCTTGGAATATGCTAGGACAAAACAACCACAAAAAATTAGGACCGAGGAAGATTTGCCTGAATAATATATTGATTTTTTTAGGTTAATCCACTACTTCCATAATTTGGGAAGCCAGAATAGAAATGAGACAGTAAGCTAAAAAATAATAGAATCCTTCATGCAAATTAGCTTCAATAGCATCCTCAGAGGAAGTGGCCAATGCTGCCAATAAAACCCCTACCACAAATACATCTGCCATTGACCATTTACTAATCACTGCTACAAATTTGTGTAGTTTAGAACGCATTCCAATCTTTTTCGCAAAAAGGACAAGCAATAATATAACTGCTTTTAATATTGGTACAATTACACTAAACAACAGAATCAGTCCAGCCACTAAGGAATTATTATTCTCATGGAGGGTTTGAATAGTATTCAAAATACTTTGCGTCGTCTCATGTACCACCATTTCTCCTAAAATCGGTATAGTAGCCCCAATTTTCAAACTAATCATCGGCATAGTCAATCCCGGATAAAGAAAAACTAGAGAAAGAAGAATTAGAATTAAAGCAATTATATTTCTGATACTCATGTCGAATCAATATAGTTTAAAAGAAAATACGAAGGTAGGAATTTTTGGCTTATTGGAAGTTATTCTTAGTAGTTATTGGAGGTTATTGAAATTATCCGACTATCACCGGACAGGCTTTCGATATTTACTCAATTAATTCCATTCTCGATTAGTTTAAATTACAATCGCTTTTGATGGATATACTGCCCATTAAACCAATCTAAGAACACAAAATATATACATAAAACCTAGAATACCTCCTAAAAGTACAACCTAAAGCCTCCAATTTTAATCGGAATAAAAAAATCCTATCATCCTGTCTCAAAGAAATCCTCTTCCAACATAGCATATTGGTAATTATCCCACCATTCGCCTCGAATTGGTAAAATTTTTCGAAGTTTACCCTCTCGTCGCATTCCTACCTTTTCCAATAATTTGATAGACCTTACATTCTCTGTAGCAACACCAGCCGAAATTCGATGTAAAGATAAATCGACAAAAGCATAAGCTAAAATAGCTTCAACAGCCTCAGTTGCATAGCCGTTTTCCCAATATTGAGGGATTAAGCTATAAAAAATCTCTCCACTTTTATATTTAGTGATAGATAAGTTTAATCCAGCTTCTCCAATAAACTGATTGTTTTCTTTTAAAAAGATGGCCCACCAAAAATTGGTTTTGCCGTAAGTTGCTACATCTGATATAGCATTGACAATTAAGGTCTTAGTGAATTCTATATCATCTGGAATACCTATGGTGTTGTATTTCGCCACTTGTTCATTGCATTGCATTTTATAAATTGCATCTAAATCATTTAGGGTGACTAACTGTAGTCTTAATCTGGCAGCATTTAATTTTGCCATTTGCTTACTTTTTAAGGATGAAGAAAAGCGGTGGCAAGATGGTAAATAAATTAATTTTCACCAAGAAAAATATATACTTATTCTCAATTCAATAAAAATCAATGGTCTTTAAAAGTATTAATAAAGATTAAATGACAGTAAATTCATCACATTGTTAATTTGTGGAAAACTTACCTGCTTTGGATTATAATTAAATCCAAAATACCTGTATTTTTGTCCTCTTATGAGATTGCGCACACTAGAAATAAAAGGATTTAAGAGTTTTGCTGACTTAACTCAAATTCACTTCAATGAAGATGTCATTGGAGTAGTAGGTCCAAATGGTTCGGGTAAATCTAACATTGTAGATGCAATTAGATGGGTTTTGGGGGAGCAAAAGAGTAAAGAATTGCGTTTAGATAAAATGACAAGTGTCATATTTAATGGTACTAAAAAGCGTAAGCCTAGTGGTGCAGCCTCAGTTTCTTTAACTTTTGAGAATACAAAAAACCTTCTTCCCACTGAATACAATATGGTTACGGTGACCAGAATGCTGTATAGAAGTGGAGAAAGTGAATACCGCCTTAATAATGTTCCCTGCCGTTTAAAAGATGTTACTTCCCTGTTTTTAGATACTGGTATTGGTTCCAATTCTTATGCAATTATCGCCTTGAATATGGTCGATGATTTATTGAGTGATAAGGAAAATGCTCGACGCAGGATGTTTGAGCAGGCTGCTGGTATTTCTAAATATAAAAAACGGAAACGAGAAACTTTAAATAAGCTAAAAAACACAGAAGACGATTTAGAAAGAATTGAGGATTTATTATTTGAAATCGAAGGAAATTTAAAATCGCTGGAAAAGCAGGCAAAACGTGCAGAAAGATATTACGAGATTAAGCGAAACTATAAAGAATTGGCTTTAGATTTAGCTGTTTTTCAAGTAGCCGAATATAAAGAAGATTATAAATCAATAGAGTCTCGATTGACAACCGAAATGGACGGATTTCGGCAATTAGAAATTGATAATAGAAACTTAGAAGCCAAAATAGAAGAGGAAAAACGCCAAAATCTAGATTACGAAAAGAACCTATCCGACAGTCAAAAGGGATTAAATATTTTAGTGAATGGCATTCGGGAAATGGAAAATGAGAAACGAATTTTAGAGCAACGTTCTCTTTTCACTAAAGATAATAAAGAGAAGTTAGGGACACAAATAAACGTAGCAAAAGCCAGAATCACTCAATTGGATGAGGAAGTCGTAGAGTACCGTTCTCGTATTAATGAAGAAAAACGAAAAGAGGCAGAGTTAGACGACTTATTGGAAAAGGCAGAGGCGGAGTTGACAAAAATCAAAGCGAGCCATTCTACGTTAAAATCAGACCTAGACCAGTATTTGGAGGCTCAGCAAAGTATGGAACGTGCCATTTTTGAAATGGAAAAAAATAAGGCCATTAATACCAATCAATTGGAATCTTTGGGTCGTTCCTTATTGCAAAACCAACAAGAAATCATGGGCAGACAAGGGGAAATTGATACCCTTGGCGTGCAACTCAAAGAACTAACTAGCAAAACCGACAAACAAGGTTCCTTAATAGAAAATTTAGAGAAAAAAGAAGGAGAAAGACAAATAGAAATAGAACGAACAGAAAAAGAAATTGGAATATTAAATGATACTATAGCAGGAATAAGTCGAAAATTAGATGCAAAGGAAAATGAATTCAAATTGACTAAGAGTATGGTCGATAATTTGGAAGGTTTTCCTGAGTCGATTAAGTTCTTAAGCCATACTAAAGAGTGGAAAAATAAGGCTCCTTTGCTTTCTGACATCATTTATGTAAATGAAGAATATCGAGTTGCTATTGAAAACTACTTGGACCCATATCTAAATTATTATGTAGTTGAGAATATGGAGGCTGCGCTGAGTGCCGTAAAATTATTGAATCGTACTCAGAAAGGAAAAGCCAATTTTTTCATTTTGGATGCATTTGCAGATTATGCGCCTTCGATGACTACTTTTAGCAATTTTAAAAGAGCGACAGAGTTAGTGGAAGTTGACGAAAAATACACACATTTAGTAAGTCATCTATTGTCAAATGTTTTCTTAACGGACAAAGAAGTTGGGGAGCTGTCAGAAAAAGTAGAAGACCAAAGCATCGTTTTATTATCTAAAAGCGGAGGGTTTATTAAGAAGAAATTTAGTTTATCAGGTGGTTCTGTCGGTTTATTTGAAGGTAAAAAAATCGGTCGAAAGAAAAATTTAGAAGTTTTAGAAAAAGCCATAAGTGAGTTAGACAAGAAAAAAGACAAGCATACCACTACCCTTTTAGAATTAAAATCTAACCTTAAAACGCTTAAAGAAAGTTCAAGTAAGGTTTCTATTAATACTGAAAAACAACTGTTTAATCAGCTAAACCAACAAAAGGTATCTGTTCAGACTCGGATTGAAAACTTTGAATCTTTTGCTAGTGAGGTAACCGCTAAAATTGAAGAAAATCAACTTAGAATTTCTAAAATAAAAGATGAAAATAAAGTCATCGACGAACAATTAGGCATAAAACGAAAGACTGCCAAAGATTCAAAATCGAAATTGGCTAACACAGATGATACTTTTAAAGAAGTAGCTAACAAAATGAGTGTTGCCAATCATGATTTTAATGAGAAAAATATTGCTTTTATCCAACAGCAAAACATGGTCAATACCATCCAACAAGAATTGACCTTTAGAGAAAAGCAATTAGTAGAGCTAAAAGAAAAACTAGAAAATGACTTAGCAATTATTAGTAGTTCTGATGGAGAAATTTCAGAATTATTAAAGAAAATGAAAGTTTTAGAGGTCAAACTTTTGGAGGCTTATGAAGTAAAAAAGGAAAAATCCAAAACGTTAGGTACTGCCGAACAAGCCTACTTTAAAGCCAGAGGATATATTACCGAAATGGAAGATGATTTGCGTAAATCTAATCGCAAATTTTTAGATACACAGAGTCTTATCAATACCCTCAAAGATAAATTTAACGACATCAAGTTAAATCTAACTTCCATTGGGGAAAGAATGAAATTAGAGTTCCAAATTTCTATTAATGAGGTGATTGCAATGGAACCTAAAGAGGGACTTAAACGGGGTGAACTTCAAGAAAAAGTTGAAAAATTAAAAAAACGCTTGGATAGTTATGGTGAAATTAATCCAATGGCGGTGGAAGCATATAATGAAATAAAAGAACGGTATGACACCATCACCAAACAAAGAGATGATGTCGTCAATGCGAAAAATTCTTTAATTGAAACCATTGCAGAAATTGAAACGACTGCTACTGCTCAATTTATGGAAGCCTTTGAAAAGGTAAGAGTCGCCTTCATTGAAGTATTCCAAAGTTTATTCACTAAAGATGATGTTTGTGATTTGGTTTTAGAAGACCCAGAAAATCCATTAGACTCTCGTATCAAAATCACCGCCAAACCTAAAGGTAAACGGCCACAATCTATCAGTCAGTTATCAGGGGGAGAAAAAACCTTGACTGCTACTGCCCTACTCTTTGCACTTTATTTATTAAAGCCTGCACCATTCTGTATTTTTGATGAGGTCGATGCCCCCTTGGATGATGCCAATATTGAGAAATTTAATAACATTATTAAGAAGTTTGCGGAGCGTTCACAATTTATCGTTGTTACGCATAACAAACAAACGATGGCCGCTGTAGATGTCATTTATGGCGTTCATATGCAGGAAATGGGAGTTTCTTCTGTGACCCCTGTTGACTTTAGAACTTTGGACCATAGTAATATTTTACAGGCAGCTGAAGGATAGGTAATTTTCAATGTTCAACCTAAGAAATGAAAAATAAATAACTTTAGCCAAGCTACTTGTTCCTTAGTCTTCTAATTTCGTTAAAAATACCTGCCTCTGCCGGCAGGCAGGCTCGCCATAGCGGTGCTATGTCTGGAGGCACCCCATCCGTAAACGGTTCATTCGCTTTACGAATTCATGCCTCATTAGAAAACAAAATAACTG
>CALJVJ010000310.1 GCA_937974625.1 uncultured Saprospiraceae bacterium | reverse complement strand
CATTTTGAATAGGTTATTTTTTGTGAGTACGAGTTAATTTTTTTGAGAATAGCCCTGCTATTAGAGAAAAAATTAAGGAAGTAATCGCATAAAAGAAGCATTCTAAAATGTGAAATAATTTATTACACAGTGTACTAGTTTTAACCTATTTAAATTAAAACGAAAAATGAAAAACCAATACCTTTTAATTTTTAGCATTTTCCTATTTTTTAGTTGCCATCAAGCAGAAAAGACAGGGGAAGTAGCCGAGCAATTGCCATTGCAATACGATTTAGATTTCCAACCAAATATTTTATGGTTAGTAGCCGAAGATTTGAGCCCAGTCATTCCTCCGTTTGGAGATAATACCATTGAGACGCCCAATTTGAGTCGCTTAGCAGCGGAAGGGGTATGTTTTGATAATGTGTATTCGCCTTCTCCTGTATGTTCGCCTAGCCGAGCAGCACTAGCCACAGGTATGTATCCGACACATATCGGTGCCAATCATATGCGGACAGGGCCTTGGTTTATGACAGATGTACCAGAAAGGGTATTAAATGGATATGCCTCCAAGCCCAAAGGTTTTGAACACTACGAAGCACTACCACCCGAAGGTGTGCGGATGTTTAGCGAATACTTACGAGAAAAAGGCTATTACTGCACCAATAATGCAAAGCAAGATTATCAATTCCGTTGTTCCGTGACCGCTTGGGATGAGAATGGGAATAAAGGGCATTGGAAGAACAAAAAGGAAGGGCAACCCTTCTTTTCGATTTTCAATTACAACGTCACCCATGAATCGCAAATATGGGCAAGAGCTAAAGATTCGCTTTGGGTTGACAATGATATGGAAGTATCTATTCCGCCCTATTTGCCAGACACAGAGGTTGGTCGGCAAGATGTTCGCCAGATGTATTCTAATATCAAGCAAATGGACCATCAGGTAGGAGAGATGCTCAAAGAATTGGAAGCGGCAGGAGAATTAGAGAAGACGATTATTGTTTGGTATACCGACCACGGTGGCCCCTTGCCAAGACAGAAGCGCTTATTATATGATTCAGGGTTACGCGTACCTATGATTATTCGATTTCCTAATCAATTATTTGCAGGTCAGCGAGATGACCGATTCATCAGCTTTATAGATTTTGGACCAACTGCATTATCTATGGCGGGTATCGAACCTCCTAGTTTTTTAGATGGAACCCCATTTTTAGGAAAATTTCAACGCCAAACAGAACCAACGAATATCTACGCAGCAGCAGATAGATTTGATGAGACCTATGATTGTAATAGAGCGGTGCGAGACAAACAATTTAAGTATATTAAATACTACGAACCCGAAAAGTCTATGTTTTTAAGAGTCGCCTATCGAGAACAGCAGCCCATTATGCGAGAGTTATATCGTTTGCGAGACGAAGGTAAGTTGACCCCTGCACAGGCACTTTGGTTTAGAGATAGCAAACCTGGAGAAGAATTATTTGATGTAGTGAAAGACCCATACGAATTAAATAATCTAGCCGACGATCCCGCCTATAAAGATAAATTGATGGAGTTACGAGCTAAATGCCAGACTTGGGTGACTTCTTTTGACGATACTGGCCTTATGCCTGAAACCGAATTGAAAGAAAAAATGCGACCGGGTGGTAAAGAACTGAAAGTAGTTCCGCCAAAAGTAAGTGTTGAGGATGGGGTAGCGGTGGTAAGTTGCGAAACAGCGGGAAGTACGATTGGCTTCAAAATAAATGGGACTAGCTCAAATGTAGATGGTTGGCAAATTTATACCAAACCTATAAAATTAGAAAAAGGCGATACTTTGAAGGTGGTTGGAGACCGTATTGGGTATAGGTATAGTGAAATTATTGATAAAGTGATAGATTGAGTCAATTAAAAAATCAGAAAGTAAACAGTAGGAAATAGGCAGAAATATTGTTATTTTAGAAAAAAAAAGTAGATTTCTGTGACATTTTTAAAACAAAAGTTCTAATTGCTTTGGTGAATAAGGGAAAAAGAGTACCTTTTCACTGTTTTTGGTTATATTAATTATTTTTCCTTGTCGGGATCGACTTATCGAGTCCCGACATTTTATTTGACCAAATTAAGGCTGTTAATTGTTAGGACATTTAATGTATAGACAATAGATTTAAGAAGTAGTGTTTTATTGACTCATTCTTAGCAAAATTGATTTCATCATATTGTGAATTTCAAATAAAAAAGCTCCAACCTTACATGTAAGGCTGGAGCTTTTTTGTCAATAAGAGATAGATAGAAATTTAATGCTGATGTTTAGTTATTACTACTAGTAATAGGAATGACGGCATTGCCATTTAGTTCATTAACAAAGAAGCCAGGCGATAAACCTGTTACGGCTATTTGCCCGAATTTTTTATTGGCAATAATTCTGTCTTTGTCTACACAGATAAAAATGCCTGGTTGGTTTTCATAAATAATAGTTTGCAATTCTTTGATAAGCTCATCTTGTTTCGTTACATCAATCGTTTTCCTAAGTTTAATAATCAAAGCATCTGATTCGGCAGTACCGAATGAAGCGTGATTTAAGCTACCTTTAGTGTGCCATTTACCGGCAGGGTCCATATTAAAAGGGTAATCACTATTACCAGAGAAGGTCATATCAAAATCTTTACTTTTAAGTGCCTTAAAAAAGGCACTTGTCTCCATAGGGTTAGTATTGATATTAACACCTGCTTGCAATGCTGTATTTTTGAAAATAGTAGCCACTGCAGTATAATCATCATTGCCAGCGCCAAATTTTAAATCAATATTTAAGTCTGTCAATTCTCCATCAATAACCTTATCAACAATTCCGTTACCATCTGTGTCCTCCCAGCCTGCTTCTTTTAGTAAAGTCTTTGCTTTATCTACACTAAAGTCTAATAATTTCAAATCCTTATTATAAGAAGATTTTGTAGGGTAAATTGGACCAGAAATAGCGGTCGGATAACCATAATAAACGGTATTGAAAATCTCCTCTCTATCAAATAAATGGGCTATGGCTCTTCTCACTTTGGGATTACTTAATTTCTCTTTTGTTGTATTAAAGTTCATCATCCGATAGCCATATTTATCAGGTGTGTAAAAGTTATAGTCTTTGGTGAAATCTTCTTTCTTTTTTTGATTTAAAAAAGTAGTCCAGTCCATTTGAGTAATGATGTCCACTTCTCCATTATTCATTAAAGAAATAGCGGCATTAAGGTCTGGAATCATTTTAAAAACGACTTTATTCGGTATAGCTTTAAGCAACCGTTCTTTTTTAGACAACTCCTCTCCCCACCAATTGGCTTTTTTAGTTAGGACAATTTGTTGGCCAGAAGTCCATTCTGTCAAATCATAGGGGCCAGAGCCTTTCAATATCTCAGGCGAACGCAAATATTTAGGGCTCGTAAAGGCTTCAGCTAAGGCTTTTAAATCTGCTGCATCCTTTAATTTTTCAGGGTCCTTAATATCAGCTAAGGTATATTTTTCCATTACTCCTTCAGGATCGTACAAATAAGCAGGTAGTGGTGCAAAGTTGCTATAGTATTCCCGAACCGTCATATATGGTTTCGAATAAATAACAAACTTCTTTGGGTTTGCTTCATCAATTATGACATCTTGAATTAATCTAAATTGACCAGCATAAACGGATTGTTTATTAGGATTGAAAACTGATTTTAAGGTAAATAAATAATCTTTTCCAGTCACAGGAGAGCCATCCGCCCATACAGCTTCATCTCTAATTTCGTAAGCACAAGAGACCAAACCTGCATATTCCCCTTCTGTTATTTCCGTAATTACAGGCAAGGTTTTAGCCAAGACGGGAGTCATTTTATACGTTTCTGGGTCAAAATCAGTAAAAGGTAAATAGATTTGTCTAATTATCTGAAGAGATTTGTCATCTGAGACATAAAGGTAGCCCAAGCTTTCTGGGTCACCGCTAATCCTTACATTCACCGTCTTATCCCAATTGCTAACGGGCAATTTAGGTTCATTGCGACAAGCAGAAAAAATAAGGGCGAATAAAACAGACGAGCAAAGTAATAAGCGGAGGTACTGGCGCATATTCACGGGTTTTGGTTGAAAAATAGGTTAATCAACGGCTTTGGATGGGCCGATTAACAAAGTTTGGTTAAAAAGTATCGACGTTTTGATTCGTCGATGATGTTAAATTATAGATACGTTACCCCAAAGATAGAAAAGATATTAAGGTTTCTACAAGTATTAAGGTAATTTTTATGTGAACCTAATGAAGGTTTGATTGTTAAAATGCTTGATTGAATAGTAGCGCCTAACAATCGTACAATCTTAATAATCACACAAGCTCATTACATGTCAAAAGTATTAATTGCAGGCGGAACAGGTTTAGTTGGAAGTCGGTTAAGTGAAATCTTAACGAATTCGGGATATCAGGTAGCTCATTTAAGCCGCAAGAAAAATCCCAATTCAAAATATCCAACCTTTGTCTGGAATACTAGCAAAAACTTTATAGATGAACGAGCATTTGAGGGCGTAGCGTATATCATTAACTTAGCAGGAGCGGGAATTGCAGATAGTTTGTGGACAAAATCTCGAAAAAAGTTAATTATTGACAGTAGAGTAGAGACGACTGAATTAATAACTAAATACATCCAAAAATTAGAAACGAAGCCAAAAGCCTACCTCTCCGCCGCTGCAATTGGGATTTATGGAGACAGAGGAGATGAAGAATTAACCGAAGCATCTGCGATAGGAAAAAAAGGGTTTTTGGTAGAAAGTTGTGTCGCATGGGAAAATGCGATTCGCATGGCAGGGGAACAGAATGGTATTCGTACTGCCGCCTTGAGAGTTGGGATTGTATTGTCTACCAAAGGCGGTGCCTTACCCAAGATGACCTTACCGATGAATTTTTTCACTGCCAGTTATTTTGGAGATGGGCAGCAATGGTATTCTTGGATACACATTGATGATGTCTGTCAAATGTTTATCGAATTAATGAAAAATGAATCTTTAGAAGGATTTTATAATGCAACAGCGCCTAATCCATTGACGAATAAGGATTTGACTAAGCAGTTGGTCAAAGCTTTAGGAAAACGGGCCTTAGTGATTCCAGCGCCAAAGGCAGCATTGAGAATGGGTATGGGGGAGATGGCAGATGTGGTATTAAATAGTAATAGAATTTTTCCTGCTAGAATGGAGATGGCAGGATACGAGTTTAAATTTTCTGAATTTCAGGCAGCTATTAAAGATTTGAAAGCAAAGGATATCTAGTTTTTTAGGAGTGATGAGTTGTTTGTGTTTTTTACTTTCGCATTTATACTTTCCTTTTCAAAAAAGTGTTTATTGAATCTCCGTTATTTGCACATTTTGAACTTGAATTTCTTAACTATTCTGTCCTTGTAATAATAGATTTTTCAACTGCTCATTAGAATCTCCTTCTGTGCTCATTAAATCAGCCAAGGTGACTTTTTCTAAAAGATTGTCTAAAGTAAATTGCACCATTTTCCAAAGCGAACGCACCGAACAGTCTACTGAATTGGTACATAATTTACCGACCCCTGCATGCGAACCACAAAATTTCTGGTCAAATAACTTACCTCCTAATGTAGTCAACACTTCATTAATCGTAATGTCCTCAACAGCTTTGGCTAAGACATACCCCCCTTTATGTCCACGGGTACTTTGTACCAATCCACCTAGTCTTAATGTTCTGGTCAGTTTTCCAACATAAGGTTCAGACATCCCTTCTAATTCGCTTAATTGAGGGATGCTTAAGCCCAATTCAGCATCTGCCCGCGCAATGCGTAGTAAAATGCGTAAACCATATTCGTCTTGAGAAGAAATTTTCATGTCTTTAATGATAATGAAAAAATAAGTTGGTTTTTGACATCGTGCTTTAGTCCTCTTTTTATAACCAGCAAAGCTGTTTACAAAAAGAAAACTAAAACACGATGACCAACTTATTTTTTCATGGTTATTCAGTAACTTTTGAATTCTGTTTATATAAAGTATCAACTTTTATTTTGTCAAAACATATCTAAAGCAAAGCGTGCTTCTTCACTCATCAAGTCTTTTGACCACGGCGGGTCAAAGACCACTCTTAAATCCACATCTTCTACGCCTTCTACGCTCATTACTTTTTCTTGTACTTCCATTGGCAACGATTCTGCTACAGGACAGGCAGGGGAGGTCAAAGTCATTTCTAAATAGACATTGCCCTCATCGTCTATTTCTACCTTGTAAATCAAACCTAGAGCATTAATGTCCACAGGAATTTCTGGGTCAAAAACGGTTTCTATTTGTTCGTATATCTGGGCTATTATTTTTTCTTTATCCATTTTGTTGTTCTTTTCTCTTTTTTAAAGCTTGTAGAATGAAGATTATTCCAGCAATGGTAAATAATATTGCGGGCGTAATATCTAACCAAGTGTAATCGTCAAAATCAACACTTAAGACATTTAACAAGCCTGCCATCAATAACAAGACTCCTGGTAATAGCGCTACATTGCTCTTTTTCATGCTTTTATTTATTTGGTTCTTCTGTTTTTCTTAGTTTGAAAAATTGATAAAAGTAAAGCCCTGAAACGAGTATCCATCCTAGATTAATCAATATAACAGTCGTCGTTAAATTTGAATAAGTGAAAAAATTAGCGATACCAACACCTAAAAAGCCAATTGCAGCGAGTAAATACATTTTGCTTTTTTTCACTTTTAGATTTTACATTTAAAAATTTAGATTAAAATCACGCCAACGCCACTCCATACATTTTCATCTGCTTCACCATACTTACCAACCCATTCGAACGAGTAGGGGAGAGGTGCTCTTTCAATCCAATTTTATCTATAAAATACAAATCAGAATGAGCCACCGCTTCCGCAGGTTGTCCCGATAATACTCGGACTAACAAGGCAATAATCCCTTTGGTAATAATCGCATCGCTATCTGCCGTAAAATCAACTTGCTTCTCCTCATTCGCAGCATGCAACCAAACTTGACTTTGACAGCCTTTGATTAAATGCGCTTCATCTTTATATTTTGGGTCAATCAATGGGAGACTTTTTCCCAGGTCAATGATGTATTCGTATTTTTCCATCCAATCGTCGAAGAAGGCAAACTCTTCTATGATTTCGTCTTGTATTTCGTTAATTGTCATGAAGGTTATTAAAAGTTATTGTAGGTTATTAGAAGTTATTTTGGGTAAAAAACAGAGCTACTGCAATAACGAAAAGTAATGCTACTAGCAGAATTTACTAATTATTCCTCACCCACCCGCTTCGCGGTTCATTCGCTTGAAGGTCTACTAGACCTTCACCCTTCGGGAGCGCTCATTCATCATTCATCATTCATAAACTAACCTAGCATTCGTGCCGCCCGCTTAACCCCTTCCACCAACTTATCCACATCCTCTTTATTATTATAAAAAGCAAAAGAAGCTCGTACCGTTCCCGGAATACCAAAGCGAGCCATTAAAGGCTGCGTGCAGTGGTGTCCTGTTCGAACGGCAATCCCTAATTTATCCAAAATAGTCCCAACATCATACGGATGCGACCCTTCTAAAAGAAAAGAAATAACACTTGCTTTTTCTTTCGCTTCTCCGACAATTCTCAAGCCGTCAATCTTTTTCAATTCAGCGGTACCATATTTTAACAAGTCATGTTCATGCTGTGCAATCGCCTCATGTCCAATCTTTTGCATGTATTCTACAGCCGCCCCTAAACCGACTACACCAGCAATATCTGGGGTTCCTGCTTCAAACTTGTGCGGCAAGGTATTATAAGTCGTTTTTTCAAAAGTCACTGTTTCAATCATCTCTCCACCACCATGATAAGGTGGCATGGCATTCAATAATGCTGCTTTGCCGTATAAAATCCCAATGCCTGTAGGGCCACACATTTTATGTCCTGAAAAAGTATAAAAGTCAACATCCAATTCTTGTACATCCACTTTTAAATGCGGAATCGCTTGTGCTCCGTCAATCATCACAGGAATGCCTTTAGCGTGTGCTTTTGCAATCACTTCTCGAATTGGGTTAATCGTTCCTAAAGCATTGGATATATGATTAATAGAAACAATTTTAGTTTTGTCAGTTAATAATTTATCAAATTCCGACATAATCATTTCCCCATCCTCATTAATCGGCACCACTTTTAAATGTGCCCCTTTTTCTTCACAGACCATCTGCCACGGCACAATATTCGAGTGATGTTCCATGGTAGAAATCAAGACTTCGTCGCCTGCTTGTAAGTTTTTGCGACCATAAGAACTGGCCACCAAATTGATGCCTTCTGTCGTGCCTCTCACAAAAATGCATTCCTTTTCACTCGGTGCATTAATGAATTCCTTAACTAATCGCCGACTTTTTTCAAAAGCATCCGTCGCTTCTTGACTCAACTGATAAACCCCTCTGTGTACATTTGCATGCAGCTTTTTATAGTACTGGTCCATTGCTCTAAGCACATAATTGGGCTTTTGGCTAGAAGCAGCACTGTCTAAAAAGACAATAGGTTTGCCGTTCATTTCGCGCTTTAATAGCGGAAAATCTTTACGGATTTTATCGAAATCTACTTTGTTAGTTCTCTTATTTTTGGTGGCTGTTGCCATAAAAATTTTATATTTTAAATATCATGAATTTACATCCAAAGCCTTCATAAAACCAGCTCTATCCTCACAACTCAACAAATAATTGCCTTGGCTAGTTTCCAATTTTAGCATACGACCTCTATCTTTAACATAACTTTGACTATTCGCTACTCCTTTTCCAAGAAAGCCAAAAAATCCTGAGCTTCCTGTAAATAGTTTCAACTCTTTATTGGCCAATTGCGATACCTTTGTTATCGCACTAAGTGGAATTTCAACTTTTCCAAAATTCTTTTCTATGAAAAGAGATTTAGCATCAACTGTTAGTTTCTTGGGAGAATTGGCGAAAAAATATAATCCCGCCAAAGCAATCACAATAGCAAACAACAACTTTAAAGCACCAATCTTTTCTCCTGAAAAAAGAGATTTCTGCATCATGAGCCAGATGATAGACAGACCTATCAAGCCTAGTCCATAAGTAACTACATTGACATAAGTGGATGCGGGTACTTTGAAGCTTTTCATGATTTGTGGTTTATGTTTTGATGAAAAATAATTAAAAATTCAATATCAAAAATTCAATATCAACCTCAATTTACTTTATCGCAAAACTGCCTACTCCTTACCCCAACTTATCCGCCATCATCGCCAACGCCTTTTCTTTCACCGCTTCTATTTGGAAATTCTCCAGTACCTCTGCTACAAAAGCAAATTGTAACATTGACCGAGCCTGTTCCAACGACATCCCTCTAGTTCGAAGGTAGTAAATAGACGTTTCGTCCATTTGTCCAATGGTTGCACCGTGGCTACATTTTACATCGTCCGCAAAAATTTCCAATTGCGGTTTGGTATCCATGATAGCCGTGTTTGATAAAACTAAGCTGCTATTTTGCTGGAAAGCATTGGTCTTTTGTGCATCTTGGCGCACATTCACTTTTCCATTAAAGACGCCTCTTCCTTTATCATCAATAATACCTTTGTACAATTCATTACTTTCGCAATGAGGATGTGCATGGTCGATAAAACTTTGATTATCAATATGTTGGTTACCTTTGGCTAAGTAAACACCGTATAAATTAGTGTTGGTGCCAGAAGATTGTAAATGCGAGCTTAGGTTATTTCTAACGGTCTTTCCACCCAAATCCAAAACATAAGAGGAGTAAGTACTATCTCTTTCTTGTGTAGCAATGGCATTATTAATTTGAAAAGCACTTTGGCTTTCATTCTGCAATTTGTAATGGTGTACATGTGCATTTTTACCAACGACAAAACGACTTAAAGAATTGGTAAAATAGGTGCCATCATTCACTGCATAATAAGTTTCTACCACACTCACTTCACTACTTTCTTCCGCTATGCCTACGATTTGAGGGTGCGTCATAATCGCTGCACCACCAGAAACCGTTATATTAGAAATGTGAATAGGCTTATCCACAATTGTTCCTTTTGCCACGTGGATAAATACACCACTATGTGCAAATGCAGTATTCAAAGCCACAAAAGCATTCAAGCCTAATTCGTTAGTCAAGGCCTTTTCGACCAATGCTTGGGTATCTGCATTTTCATAAGCTGTTTTCATATCACTGATAGTCAAACCTGCCATCAGATGCTTCGTGTCAGATAATTCAGCATTCAATACGCCATTGACAAACACTAATTGGTAAGCATCCAATTCTGGAAACCCTGCTGCTTCCGCTACATTTTTGCCAATAGTTGCCCCTTTTCCTTCTGCAAAAGATTCCTTTACAATTTTGGTGACGTAGGTATATTTATAATCTTCGTCTTTTCTTGCAGGAAACCCTATATCTTCTAATCGGTCCATCGCTTGCCGACGAATCGTTTGCAAAGGATGATTTTTTTGCCCATTCAATTGCTTTTCTTTGACATCGAAAAGGGTTCGATATTTTGCAACGATTGCGGCTGATTTATTATCAATAGCTATTGCCATTTGTAATTTTCAATTTTCAATTTAAAATTTTCAATTTTCAAAGTGCTGTAAAGCGCATTGATTCAAAATTTTTAAATTTTAGATTTAAGATTTTGAATTTTAAATTTACTAAGCAGAAACGCCATCCACTTCTTCCTTAATCCAATCGTATCCCCGCTTTTCTAATTCCAAAGCCAAGTTTTTATCACCTGTCTTTACGATTTGACCGTTGTATAAAACGTGTACAAAATCAGGAACGATGTAATCCAATAATCTTTGGTAATGCGTAACGATTAAGAAAGAACGGTCTTTAGTTCTTAACTGATTAACTGCATTGGCTACAATCCGTAAAGCATCAATATCTAAACCAGAATCTGTTTCATCCAAGATGCCTAATTTGGGTTCAAGTACTGCCATTTGAAGCATTTCATTTCGCTTCTTTTCGCCACCAGAAAACCCTTCGTTTAAAGACCGCTTTAATAAAGCTTGGTCTAGTTCTACCAACTTGGTTTTTGCTTTTAAATATTTCAACATTTCCATGGCATTCATTTCTTCTTCACCTCTAGCCTTACGCACAGAATTGACCATACTTTTTAGAAAATTAGCATTACTAACTCCTGGAATTTCTACAGGATATTGGAAGGCCAAAAAGATACCAGCAATGGCTCTTTCATCGATTTCCATATCCAATAAATCTTCGCCACAAAATTCGATGCTTCCGCTATCTACTTCGTAGTCGTCTTTGCCGGCTAATACATGTGAAAGCGTACTTTTACCAGAACCATTTGGTCCCATAATAGCGTGAATTTCTCCCGGTTTGATGTCTAAGTTGATACCTCTTAAAATTTCCTTGTCTTCTACGGAGACTTTTAAGTCTTTGATTTTTAGCATTTTATGTTTAAATTTTTACTAGCTTAAAATTTATAGATTGCTAGTTTTTAAGATATTTTAAATTGATTGTATTTATATTGCGACGAATAAATTACGTCGACATTATTTTTTCCATAATTAATTGTTGTTGAAATTGGGGATAAATGCCCGTCACCTTCAACATCGTCTTATCAGAAACAGCATAGCCACACTTTTGATAAAAATGTTGGGCATCGCTTTTATCCATCGTTTTCAACCAAATCACTTTTTTATTCAAGTTTTTGGCGATGGTATCTACTTCGTTCATTACTGCTTTTCCAAGACCTTTGCCCGTAGCTTTTTTAAGTAGATAAATACGTTCTAATTCCATAGCTGCTTGAGCGGTATAATCATTTAAAGGCGCATCAAAATTGAGTTTTAAATAACCATAAGTATGGCGCTCTTTAGTAATCAAATAAAGCCCAACGTTTTTGTCTTGCAGCTCTTTTTTGAACGCTGCTTCGTGATAGCTCGTTTTTATATAATATTCCCCTTTGTCTTTCCACAGGTATTGGTAATGTTCTCGATAGGTTTGATGCGATATTTTTATCAACAAATCAATATCGTTAGGCATCACATTTTTTAACTTCATTCTTCTGATTCGGTTGATTTCTTTTTTTGTCGAATATAAAGAAAAAGAGAAACTAGAATTCCAACTATGCCCATCAATAACTTATCATTCTCAAAAGTCTCGTTCCAGGTTTTACCTGTAAATGCCATATTGAGTAAGCCTCCGATTACCATTCCGACTAGTAGTCCTGCACCGACTTCTATGGGCTTAAAATTTTTATCACTTCTGTCAAACATATTCTAAGTTCTAGCATTCAACCAATTACAAATGATTTTGCTGAAAGCACTATCAGCAAAAGTATTTTCAACCTTACAATTTCCTTTACGGTCAATCTTTATTTCGGCATTGAAATACATCATATGCTGATTCCGTGCAAGCGAACTAGGTCCGTCCCAAAGTTTAAGTAAAGGCAGAATATCAAAGTTTCCTTTATGGAACATCAACAAAATATCCATAGCCGTTGCTTCCTCCGTTGGATTATTTGATTGAAGAAACTGATGAAAGAAGGCTAAAGCAAAATCTTGCAAAAGTTCTGTTTCTTGTTTGGTCCAATCCATTGTTTTAAGACTGCTAAATCGAGTCAAAGACCTAACAGGTTCAATAGAAGGGAACTGATAACTTTTTATCAATTCTAAATATCTTGGCGCAAAGTATTTTAACTCCCCTTTATCCAATTTTTCAGGTCTAGCGGCCTCTTGATATTTTGTCAAAACGCCTCTTGATATTTGAGCAATTGGCGTAGTCTTTAGGTCTGCTGCTTCTTTTTTAGTCATGCAGCAAACGGTACAAGCATCAATTTTTTCTTGAGGTTGATATCCTGCAAAAATTTCGTAAGCTGTATCTGTAAGAGTATTTAGATTTTTCATAGAATCTAAAGTCTGGGGTTAAAACAATTTATTCTTTATTTTTTATAGCATCTGTCATTTTATCCACTCTATTAACTGCTTCTTCTATCGTAATTCCATCTTCCCAATCTCTGACCAATTGATGGTCTTTTTGGTGAGGAATGATTTCTGGTCGAATTCCTCCGTTTTGTGTATTTACATTGACATAAAGTCCCAAAGTACTTGCTTCATAATCTGGAATTTCATTGCAAATCATACCAAAATAAGTGGTTTCTTTAGGTACTTTTTTAAAATTTGCTTTGTATTCGTTAAATGTTTTTTCACTGACAGACACCCAAATCCCATAATCTAAATCTTCACAAGCATCATTAATCTGAACGGTCATCACTGTTCGAATAAATCGGTCAGTTTGGTCGGCATGGCGAATGATGCAAAAATCATTAGAAATTTCAGCAATTGTTTCTTTCTCGGCTGCTGTCAATTCCGCAAAATAAAAAGGAGTATTGAATGCTAAAGCAGGTAACTCGTCGTGCGACTCCCCACAATGTTCACATTTATGTTTTGCCCCTTTATTCATGATAAGCTGTCAATTTTATTAGCAATATCTTTCAGTTTAAACTGTCGATTCATATCAAAAGTATCTGATTTAGCGTTGGCTAATTCTACTAAATTATATGCACAACCATAAGCATTGGTTTTTGCTGCGGTATCCGATTGATGTTCGCCCAATTCCAAGATATAATCAGCTATTTGTTCTAAATGCCCAGTCGTAATGGGGTGGTCTTGAAAAAAATCGGCTAAAGCTGCTTTATCAAATCCCAATAATTTATCAATATCTATATCCAATTCACTTTTGAATTGTTGATTGGCTATTTGAAATCCTTCTGCCACTTTCCCTTGAGATTTTAGACCGAGAAAAGCGGTAATAATTTTACCCAATGCTCTGCC
>CALJVJ010000309.1 GCA_937974625.1 uncultured Saprospiraceae bacterium | reverse complement strand
GTACGCTTCACAGCTTTCTGCCAGCCAGCGTATAATTTCTTACGGTCAGCAGCTTTCATCTTAGGTTTGAAAGTTTTATCAATTTGCCAACCTTTCGTAATATCTGATTTTTTCCAAAAGCCAGTAGCTAGCCCTGCTAAGTAAGCAGCGCCTAAAGCAGTGGTTTCAATAATGACAGGTCGTTCTACTTTTGTTTTTAGGATATCCGATTGGAATTGCATCAATAGATTATTGGCGCAAGCTCCACCATCTACTCTTAGCGCGGCTAAAGGAACGCCTGAGTCTTTTTCCATTGCATCCAAAACATCCCTGGTTTGATAAGCTAAAGATTCCAAAGTAGCTCGTATAATATGTCCCTTTTCTGAACCTCTGGTCAAACCGAAGATGGCACCTCTCGCATACATATCCCAATAAGGCGCACCCAAACCAGCAAAAGCAGGCACGACGTATACACCACCATTGTCATCCACTTTATTCGCAAAGAATTCAGAATCTGGAGCAGCATCTAATATTTTCAAGCCATCTCGCAACCATTGAATAGCTGCACCTGCAATGAAAACACTACCTTCCAAGGCGTAAGTTACTTTGCCGTCAAGGCCCCAAGCAATGGTCGTCAATAAACCAGCTTTAGATTCTACAGGAGTCTCTCCAGTATTCATGAGCATGAAACAACCTGTTCCGTAAGTATTCTTAGCCATTCCTTTTTCCAAACAAGCTTGACCGAATAAGGCTGCTTGTTGGTCTCCTGCCATACCTGCCACAGGAATGGACGCACCAAAAAGTTTTTTGACCGTCTTACCATAAATATGACTAGAAGGCTTCACTTTTGGAAGCATCTTCGCGGGAATGTCAAATCTTTTGAGAATTTCTTTATCCCATTTCAAGTCTCTTATATTAAATAGGAGGGTTCTAGAAGCATTAGAATAATCCGTGACATGTTGTTTGCCACCTGTCAGTAACCAAACCAACCAACTATCCATCGTTCCAAAAAGTAATTCTCCATTCTCTGCTTTTTTTCGAGCACCGGGCACATTGTCCAATAACCATTTCACTTTTGTTCCAGAAAAATAGGCGTCAATCACTAAACCAGTATTGGTCCTTATATAAGGTTCCCAACCTTCTTCCTTTAGTTCATCACAAAAAGGCGCAGTTCGTCTATCTTGCCACACAATGGCATTATGAATAGGTTCTCCTGTTTTTTTATCCCAAATGACGGTAGTCTCTCTTTGATTGGTGATACCAATAGCATCAATTTGGTCGCCTGAGACATCATTATTTTTCAAAACGGCTTGCGCTACTTTCAATTGAGTTTGCCAGATTTCTTGCGCATTATGTTCAACCCATCCTGGTTTTGGAAAGATTTGGGTAAATTCTTGTTGCTCAACGGCAGCAATACTTCCTTTTTTATCGAACAGAATGGCTCTACAACTAGTAGTTCCTTGGTCAAGTGCTAAAACATATTTCATACAATGGATTTAAGATTGGTTTTATTTTATGATTACGTTTAGTAATAGAAGATAAGCAGTAATACTTAAGTCTAATTTTTTAAAAGCCTAAAAATAAGAAAAGGAAATAAGAAAAGGAAGTTTGATTTTAATTAAGCAGAACAATCCTATTAGGCACTTCACCATCCATATATAAGTTGTAGGTATTAAAAAGGATACTAAAAGCGCGAAAATGAGTATAAATCCAATAGTTGTGATTTGTGACAAGGAAAATGAGGGCTATTTTTTATAAAGTAATTTTTAAGTCCAGATTAGTTTGGATAAATGGTGATTTTGCTAATTATTGATTAAAGCATTGATTGTCAGTTGTTTGTGGTTTTGAAGACATAAGTTTTATTAAAAAATCCCTGTCACAGTTTTTGATTTTGTGGCTAGTTGAATATTTTTCGAAAAAAAATTGAATTTTATTTAAAATATTTTGAAAAAGTTTTTTTTCGAAAAAAATCATTTTTAGAATGGGCCTTTCTGATTAAAAAATTGAGGCGTAGGAATTTATAATTTTAAGAATTTTATAATATGGCTAAATTGCCATAATTAGCTATGTCACAAGGAGTTACAAAAAATAAATTTACCATTTTTTTTCTAAAAAACTTTTGAAAACGCTTGACAGTGACACTAATGCGCTCTATATTTGTATCATCAAACAAACACAAACGCACTTTCTCCCCACTAATTTTCTCCCCACAATTTTTCCCCCACTTTAGATAAAAACAAAACTTACCACAAACACTGAGTTAAAGAACAAACACCTAGTAGAAAAAACACTCACACTAAACAAACAACTGCCCGATTTGTCAGGCGGACTTGAACAAACACTCAGTATTTCCCCACAATCAATTTAAAATTATTGAAGCAAATTTTAGTTTTAAGCACAAACACAAACACAAACACAAACTCAAACTCAACAACACTAAGAACAAACATTGAGATTTAATTAAAGGCTACGAACAAACACACAACACTTTTAGAACAAACACACACTCAACAGTACTAAGAACAAACATTGAGATGTATTAAAGGCTACGAACAAACACACAACAACACTTTTAGAACAAACAAACACTCAGCAGCACTGTGAACAAACATTGAGATGTATTAAAGGCTACGAACAAGCACACAACACTTTTAGAACACACAACACTCAAACAACGCTTTGAACAAACATTGAGATGTATTAAAGGCTACGAACAAACACACAACACTTTTAGAACAAACATTAACACAAACAAACACGCTATAACAAACACTTGACATGCAATAGAGACTATTTACAAACACAGAATAGTACGACAAACAAACAAATGACACGCTATTACAACACTTACAAACACTACAAACAAACATTTGAGTAAACACAAACACCTTTAGAGAGTGCAAGAAAGGACGTACAAGTAAACATTGAATTACTTAGGATAAACAAAAACAAACAAACACTTTTCTTACACAATCAAATTGTCCCCTCCTATTTTGAACTATTTTTTAAAAAACAAAATCATGAAAATGCTAACGCTATGTTGTTTAACAATTATCCTAATAACTACATTTACAAGTTTATTATACAGTGAAACGACACCACAATTACAATTAGATGGATTAATCGATGGAGACGGAATAGTAAATTTGGATAGGACAACCAAAGGAAAAATTTTTTACCAAGACCCAGAAAATAAAATCTTATTGATTGATTTTAAGGAGGTTAGTACTAAATTAACCGTAGTCAAAGTAACACAGGAACAAAATATACTAATGGAAGATAAGGTCGGAGATATGGCGATTGATAGTATTTACGAAGTAGATTTAAGTAATTATACGAAAGGACAATATACCATTACTTTAGTAACTGCTGAAAAAGAAGAGATTACAAAAGAAATAGCAATCGAATAGTACAAACTACTTTACCATTAGCATTTATCGAATATGATTAATAGATAAAAAGCACCACATAGAATATAACAACAGTATTGTAGAATAATACTACTAAGAAGCTAAATCCAAACAGCTTCTTATATTAACAAAAAATTGTGAAACTGAATATAAGGGAGTAGAATAGAAAGGCTACTCCCTTACTTAGCCGCTACATTATATCAGCCGCAATAGAGAGAATCGATACCTTTATCGTAATAAAGAGAATCAACACACATCCATTTTAGAGAGAATTGACACATTATTGCATAGAGAGAATCGACAAGGCTTTTATCAACACCTCTTAAAAGAGGTAACCTAACCAATGGAGAGAATCATTGAGGCTTTTTTCAAAAACAATTTTTGAATTGGATAGTGCTAACGCACTATGAAACACTTAACTCACACTGTGAGACACTAAAAATAAAAATTTAGGATTTCAATAAATATTTACAAAAGGGAAAGCTTACGTATAAAAACAGGAAAGGCTAAAACAGAACACTCCTAAAAGGAGCTTTATTGAATTACAACAAACATTAAATTTCGAACGAACAAAGAAAAAGAATAGTCTAGGGAGTAGGAAATAAATAAGGTACCCAAAAATGTGGTTTTAGTTTGGTCTTATTCAAGGCGCAAAAAACGGAGTTACCCCTTCGGGTAATGAGTATTTTTGTAACCTGCCTGCCGGCAGGCAGGCGCAGAAGAAGGGCAAAATAAAGCCGCAGAATGGGTAGGTTATGTTTTTCCTATTCCCTTTCCAAAGTTTTTCATACGAAAGTAACAGAAAGCACTTGGCCCGTGGGAAGGCCGAGTGCTTTTTTTGTCTTTTTTATAGATTAAAAAATAGTTGACCATTTGAAAACGGTCAACTTTTTAATTAATCAGGCCTCAAATCGGAGATTCTAAATTTAAAATCTAAAATTCCCTAAAACGGAACTTTTTCCTAGGAATAATAGTTATATATTTGCGTTCTCCGAAAAGTCGGGGACTAATCTTGAGGCAGCTGACTTCTGACAGTTTATGTAATAAACGGTCTGACTTCTGACCTCTAAAATCGGGGCCGTATTGGAATCGACAGGAAAGATTACTTTATAGTAAGCATGCCGGGGCAAGATTGTTTACCCCGCAAAAAATAATAATCAACCAATTTAATTGACAATCGTCAGTTAGCTATGGCTGCCTAATTCTAGGAATTAGCACGTCATTGAGTTCTGCGCTTGACGCCTAATACACAGCGTACTACTCATCAACCAACCCTTAGGCTAGTGAAGCAGGACTAATCCGTCTGCTTGGCGAAATTAAGGAAATAAGGTGAGAGATTGGTTGGTTACAGCACCTCCCTCTCGCTCGAAAATCTAAGCAGTGACTAAGCATGTAGAAAGTTATAGAGAGCTTTGTCTGGACGAGGGTTCGACTCCCTCCGGCTCCACAATTATATTACTGGTTGGCAATACATTGAAAAATCAAAAATTTTAAATCATACATCAGAAATCATAAATCTATCTAATTTTATCTAAATGGATTTATGATGTATGAACTATGATGTATGATTTATGATTTGGGCGAAAGCCTAATTTTCGATGTTAGACCGTTTGTAGTATAAAAGAAATAACCCTTGTAAGTCTTTGATTTGCAGGGGTTTTGTTTTAAATAGTAACTGTTGAGTATAGGTCTGGATACCAATGGAAATTTGTTTAACTGTTATGGAACAAGAAAATAAGCACTGATAATCAGTCATTTATAGAAATTTTGAGATTTAAAGCTGGAAATTTAAAGCTAAAATTTTCTTACATTTTCTATTTAAAAGGCTTTGATGATATTTTAATAAATCGCGCTATGTTTACAAAAGCTAGACATGACAAAGTCATAAAAGACATGGAGTCGAAGATACAATCTTCGACAATCGGCATACTGCAAACTTGAAACATCGGGTAGTTCATACATCTTAAATCATAAATCTATCTAGCATTCAAACGTGATAGATTTATGATTTCTGACTTAAAATTTATGATTTCTGATTTGGGCGAAAAGCCTAATTTTTAATGTCAAACCATTTATAGTATAAAAGAAATAATCCTTGTAAGTCTTTGATTTGCAAGGGTTTTGTTTTTATGTAGTCTGATAAGGATTAATGACTTACCCCCACCCAGGTAAACTTCTATTCACAGGCATTGGTTCCAGACTTCTCCCTTTCGAGCTTAAAGACCACATCTTTCGAATCTTATTTTTCTCTTTCATCATTTTAGTACCTAAAAGCGTTTCCCATAAAAGCAGTCCGGATATTTTTTCGACTTTACTAGTTTTTACTAAAAATTTAGATAAATCCTGTTCTGTTTCTTCATTGGGGATAATAAAGGACCACATGTTGATGGTACCTCGATTATTTTCGGTTAAAATAGATTTAAAAAAAGCGTGTGGAATTGGTAGGGTTACGACTTTATCATTTTCCACATCTCCTATCATTTCTACAGCTTGGTCAAAATAGAAGAGCGGACCAGAGATGACGTAAGTTTCTAATATCTTTTCTTGAGCGTCGAGGTCTCTAACTGCAGCTTCCAGTTTTTTCCAAATTTTCCGATTGAAATTTTTATGTTGCGGAGACATATTGGAGAGTAAAAAAGTCTCACTATTTTGAATTTTTTCTTCTATTTGATTCGCACTAGCCACCAAGTGCCCTCTGTCATAATCGGTACCCTTATAAATAGATAACTCGGCTCGAAATCTTTCTGGAATTCGATAATCTGGCCTAAAATTGTCGATTCGACTTACATCTGTTTTGTCGGGGTCGATTATTTCTAAAGCCCATTTTGCTTGCCTGAAATAATACGAATACCCTAAAACGTAGTTTCTATTATATAAAACTTGGTCTGCCGCAGGTAAACCATATCTTGTTTCCCTCTTTAAATTTGCTTGGTTGGTCATCTATAATTTTTTATTAAAAAATGTCTTTTAGGGTAGATAAGTGAAAACGAAACTTATAAATAATATAGTGTTGGTAGGGGTAGATAAAGCTCACAGTTTTTTTATGTTTATATATTAAACCTTGTTTTCTAGGTTAAAGAAAATTCGACTTTCATTTATTCTATAATTTTGAATAAAAAATATCGTCATTTAATTACCTTTACCTCATTACAAAACTAAAACCAATAACATGCCTAAGTCGGTTATCTATGCTTTATTCCTCTTCTTTAGTAGTATCTGTTTATTTTCCTCTTGCCAAGAAAAAACGCAAACCCCAAGCACGCCCAAAGTAGCCATAGCAGGTTTCGCGATAGAATCGAGTACCTTTTCTCCTGCCAAAACAGAGGAAGAAGCTTTCCATGCGAGTTATAAAGACGGCATATTTTATCAATATCCATTTTTAGCCAAAACGGCTCCGTTGCGCCAAAAAGTAGATTGGTTTCCGACAGTCAGAGGACATGCTTTACCAGGAGGGATTGTGACCAAAGAAGCTTATGAATCTTTATTAGGCAAGACCTTGAAGTTATTAAAAGAAAATCTGCCTTATGATGGTTTGTTTTTAGACATTCATGGTGCGATGAGTGTTGAAGGATTGGATGACCCAGAAGGAGATATGATTACTAGAATCCGTGAAGTAGTAGGTAAGGAAACGATTATTTCTACCTCTATGGATTTGCATGGCAATGTATCCAAAAGACTAGCAGCAGCAACGGATTTAATGACCTGTTATAGGATGGCACCCCACGAAGACGCCATGGAATCTAAGAAGCGAGCGGTAACAAATTTGGTGGATAGAATAGCAAGTGGCAAAGGCAAACCAAAATATAAAGCATGGATTAAAGTCCCGATTTTATTACCGGGAGAAAAGACCAGTACCAGAGTAGAACCAGGCAAAAGTCTCTATGCCAAAGTACAACCATTGACCGAACAGGCTGGCGTAATAGATGCCGCTATTTGGATGGGTTATCCTTGGGCGGATGAACCTCGAAATCATGGAGTGGTGATGGCAATTGGAGATGACAAAACACAAGTAGCTGATGCCGCAGAAACTTTAGCCAAAGCATTTTGGGCAGCCAAAGATGACTTTGAATTTATTGCCCCTACGGTAGACTGGGTAGAGAGTATTCCTGCCGCTGTAAAGAGTGACAAGCGGCCCTTTTTTATTAGCGATATGGGTGATAATCCAACCGCAGGTGGGGCAGGGGATGTGTCTTGGACATTGACCGAGATTTTAAAAGATAAAAACCTAGCAGCCAATCCAGATTTAGAAGTCATTTATGCCTCTATTCCTGGACCTCAATTAATAGCCGAAGCACTAAAAGTGGGCAAAGGTGGACAAGTATCTGCTCCAGTCGGAGCAGCCGTAGACGACCGTTATGCGCCACCTATACAATTGACTGGAACAGTAGAATCGATTAAAGAAGGGGATAAAAATGCCGAAGTAGAAGTAGTTGTAAAAGTGAATAATATTCATGTCATTGTCACCAAAAAACGGAAGCCCTATCATTATGAAAAAGACTTTACAGAATTGGGCTTGGATATTAGAACAGCAGATATTGTCTTTGTGAAAATAGGGTATTTAGTACCTGAGTTGTATGATATTCAAAAAGGTTGGTTGATGGCATTGACACCGGGTGGGGTAGACCAAGATTTGCATCGGTTAGATTATAAGCGGATTCAGCGGCCTATGTTTCCTGTGGATGCGTTTTCTGCGGAGCCTGATTTGGGGGTGAAGTGGATGTCGGTGGTGGAGTAATAAGAGATAAATAGCTTTTACATTTAAAAGTGAAATCCGTTGTCCTTCAAGTATCCGTTGTATATTATTTTCTTTGTACAACGGATACTTAAAGGACAACGGATTTTTTTATTAGGTTCATGGCAATCATCATGGAGAAAGCAAAGTTTTAAAATCCGCTCTCCAATCCCTATCTTAGCTCCAAACTATTACGAAAAAATTAAATCCTAACCAATATGCACCAATCAATTTTCAAAACACAAAGCTTAAAATTAGTAGGCACTGCTTTCCTATTTATCGGCTTCATAAGTTTGTCCTTCACCAATTTATGGGAGAAAAAGCCAGTCGAAGCACCCGTCCAATTAATCACTGATTTGAGTGATTTGACGATGTGCGCGCCAGTGACTCGATTCAAAATAGCTATGGCGGATATTTATACAGCGACTCAACCATTAGCACCTGATTTAGATACAAAATGGCAGACAAACTTAAAAATAACGAGTGAATCAGAGGAAGCAAAAGTATTCTTCAATCAAGGCTTATTTTACCTATATGCATTTAATCATGCCGAGGCAGATAGGTCCTTTAAAGAAGCGATTCGGCTGGACCCAGATTGTGCGATGTGTCATTGGGGAGTAGGATTAGGATTGGGACCGAATATCAATATGCCGATGTCCCCAGATAATAATGAAGATGCTTACGCCTATACGCAAGAAGCATTAAAATTGAGCGAAAATTGTACTAAAATAGAAAAGGCTTTGATTCATGCTTTGACTACTCGATATACGATAGATGCACCCGAAGACCGTTCAAGTTTAGATTCGATTTATGCGGATGAAATGCGCTTAGTATCTCAACGGTATCGGG
>CALJVJ010000308.1 GCA_937974625.1 uncultured Saprospiraceae bacterium | reverse complement strand
CGGTTCCGTTGAGATTGGTAATCGTGGAGGCATTATGGTGAAGGGGACGAAGTTGACGATACCTTGGCTAGGTGGAGTAAAGAAATAAAAAAACCGCTCATAATACACTGATTATGAACGGTTTTGGGTGGTCCCACAAGGGCTCGAACCTTGGACCCTCTGATTATGAGTCAGATGCTCTAACCAACTGAGCTATGAGACCTTATTTTTTAAAATAGAATGCAATATTACATAAATTAAATTTTGATAGCAAGACTAATAACGAAAGCATTGCTAAAATAATTTCCTAAAAGAGCATTTATTGGCTTAAAACTTTCACAAAACGGTCCACCATCTCCACATCCTTCAATGCAGGCTCAATTTCAAACTTACTATTCACATCCACACCAACCAATAAAGGGAGGTCTAATTGTTTTACTGCTTCCGCAGAAAATTCATCTAAACCACCACTTAATAAAAAAGGTAAATTACCGGTATATTTTTTTAATAAAGTCCAATCAAAAGTAAAGCCATTCCCACCAGGATTTTTTCCCTTAGTATCAAATAAAAAGTAATTGACGTAGGGTTCATAAGCCTTGGTGATAGCAAAGTCAAAGTTTTCATCTACCGAAAATGCTTTAATTAATTTCAAGTCATCCCCACAACCAAAGGTCTTGGCGCTTTTAGCCAATACATCATAGCAATAATCTGCACTTTCTTTCCCATGTAGCTGGACATATTCTAATTTGAACTTCGCCACTTTTTGCATCAAGACTTCAATGTCTTCATTGACGAAAACACCGACTCTACTCACTTTTCCTTCGCTTGCTTTTAGAATACCCGCAGCCGCGCTATTAGGCACGTTTCGCTTTGATTTCTCGTAGAAGATTAACCCCATCCAATCTATTGGGAGTTCCAATAAACTATTAATGTTCTCAGGGTCTCTCATCCCACAAACCTTGGTAATTTTAAAAGTAGAATTTTCAATTTTCAATTTTCAAAAGTTTGGTGATAACTTAAACATTGAGTCCTTTAGCCAATCCTGCTTTTACTGCATTGGTGAATTCCATACAAGCGGCAGCAGGGTTATCCGTTTTCATAAAATTTTCCCCAATTAAAAAACCTTGAAACCCGTGCTCTTTTAATTCCACAATCGTATTGGGATGACTAATACCACTTTCTGAAATTTTAATAAAATTATCAGGAATTTGATAGAATAAATCCTTGGAATGCTGAATATCTACTTTGAAAGTTTTTAAGTTACGATTATTCACGCCAACGATGTCGATATCAGCAGTTAATTTAGGCAATTGTTCTGCTGAATGTATCTCCGTTAATACTTCTAAGTGGAGGGATTTGGCAAACTTCGCCAACTCTGCTAGTCTCTTTTTGCTCAAACATTCTCCAATTAACAAAATAACATCTGCACCCATAGATTTGGCCTCGACCAATTGATATTCATCTACTATGAATTCTTTGCGAAGAATGGGGGTATTTGGATTGTGTAACCTTGCTGTTTTTAAATCTTCCGTTGTTCCTTTAAAAAATTTAGTATCCGTCAAACATGAAATACCAGATACGCCTGCTTTGGTATATCCAGTAGTGACATCTGCTACTTTTGCAGTGATATTAATATCTTTTTTGGAAGGAGAGTGTCGTTTGAACTCAGCGATAATCCCAGATTTTTCAGGATTCAACAAGGAAGCCTTTAATGATAGGGTAGGACGGTTAAAGTACTTACTCCGTTCTAAACTTTTGGTTGAAATTCTTTGCTTTCTATCGCCAACTTCGATATGCTTATATGCTACAATTCTTTCTAAAATATCCATTACTGGTGATTGGTAATCAGTGATTGGTGATTAGTTGTGGCGCAACTAATCACCAATCACTAATCACTAGTCACTAACTAGGATTCAAATTTAAAAATGTATTCTATTCTTTCTAGTACGGGCATTCCTGTTTTAGGGTCTTCTTTTTGTAGCCAAATATCAATTTCTACAGGGTCCTCATCATCACCTAACTCTTTTTTCATACTATCAAATTTTACTTTGATGGTTCCTTTGGCACCTGGTTTTACAGGGAGATAAGGTCTTTTTAATACTTCGGTACAATCGCAGGTGGAAAGTTGTGCAATTTCAACATCTTCATCACTAGTATTCGTAAAAGTATACTCAAATTCTTTAATTTCTCCTCTTTTGATGGTTCCTAAATCAATTTGTGATTGGTCAAAAGTCATACCTGATTTTGACTTTTTAATTGGTGCTTTAGGTACAGCAATATCCATTGCTGGTGCAACATTTTTTTGCGCACAAGCTACAAAGTTGATAGAAATAGCTAACAAAAATACATACTTCATTTTATGAAAAAAACTCATGGTGATTTATAGTTTAAAATTTACTAATCGGTTTACTGTGTAACGATGAATGATGAACTATGAACTATGAATTGTGAATAAGATAAATATATTCGCTGAATCCATAATGCATTTTCATTTTCACGAATGCATCGTTTATCATTCATCGTTCATCGTTTAAAAAACGTTTAACTATCCACTTTATTTTTCAATACCTTTTTTCTGCATTTCAGTTTGTTCAATTGCCAGCTCTAATTTATCCGCTGCAATCTTTTTAAATAAGACTTTTTTGTCTTGGTCTAACAACAAAATCAAAGGCGTTGTTTCGATACTATAATCTTTGATGTATTTGAAATAAGGGTCAACGGTGTTAATCCACTTGATAGCGTCATAATCTTTTAAAGCTTGAGCGCAATCTCCAAATTGTTGAAAACTAGTGTGGCAAACCGCAAAGACTTCAACTGAATCTGCATGTTTTTCATAAAAGTCAACCAATACAGGCATGGACTTTTTGCAATGACCACAATCGGGTGCCCAAAACATCACAACCGTATAAGGCTTAAACACACTATTCAAAAAAGTCTTTCCTCCGAGTGCAAATCGTCGATTCTCATCTTCCGCATCTTTCACTTTGATACTACCTTCTATGTCCAAAATATAATTGGCCAAGTCTGGTGCAGTTTTACCAATCAATGTTTTATCCCACAAAAGGGCATCGTTGGTAATTTTTGCAACGGTTTCTTCTCCAAGAAAATTTGAATTACCTTTTAGCGTGTATTCTTTTACCATGTGTACAAACACCGCATCTTGGCCCATGTATTCAGAGGCATAGTATTGATTTAAATATTTTAGAAAGTAAGTTTTAAAAGCAACAGAATCTGGCGCGACTAACTTCAATACTTCATCGACCGATTTTATAATAGAATCTGGTTGAGGAACGGTTAGATTATCCATGTAGAAATTAATCATATCGTTACAAATTTTTGTCCTAAAAAAACGAGGGTCTTCTCGGACATGGTCAAAAAAATGAGTTCGACGATAGATATATTCTTTCATTCTGACATCTTGTTCTTCCCCTTCAAATTTTGGGATGTCAATTTTTTTATTGGATTTTAAGATAGTACTAGTCAGTTTTTTAGGATGCTTTTCAATTATCTCTGACTTATAATTTTCTAATTTGTTTTGAAGCGCTTTTAGTGCCTTCTCTTCTTCCTCGACTGTTTTTTTAGCTTCTTTTCCTTCTTGAATCGTTTTAATGAGTGTTTCCATTTCAGGACGCGTTTGCCCCATAAATCCTATGTATTCATAAAATAAAGTATTGTCTGGTGCATTCTGAAATTCGATATCTTTGTTAAGTGTCGTTGCATCAAATGCTAGACTATAATTTTTTTCTTCTTCAGTGATAAAAATTTCAATGTATTGATTATTAGGTGGCATAACCAGTAAGTAAATACCTTCGGCTAATTTTTTTTCGCCTTTAAAAATAAAAGCGCCGCCATCACTAACCATCGCGGTATCATCTACTAAAATATTGCTACCTAAATAGTGTGCAAGAATCAACTTGTCTTGCTCATAGTTTTTGATGGTTACCTTAATCTCATAATCTTCAATAGCAAAAACAGATTGTGCTAGTGTGAAAGTTAAAAGTAGGAGTAATATTTTTTTCATCATAAAATAAAGTTATGGACTAGTCCTGTTGAGGGTAGAAAATTAAATTCAAAATTCACCATTTCCCAGAGGAATGTCAATTTTAGTAGCCGAGTTTGACATTTGCTTAACAATAATTGTATGCTTGCCGCTACTCAGAACGGTCAATTCATACTGCCAATAAACAACAACGGGTCAGCAGCGTAAGCTACCAACCCGTCAAAATATCTTAGTTAATCTAGGATTAGCGATTACTCACCATCTCCGTCGATAAATACTTCAATTTCTTTTGTTTTAACCACTAAATCAGTGAATTTACCTTTGAATCTAGTAGCTTTTACAATATGGTTATCAATCCAGTGATAGTTTCCACCTCTAGGCTTCTCCATCAAAAGGCCATGATAACTGAATTTGTGCTTTTTTAACCACATTTCTGTGATTTCTCTATGTTCTTCGGTTCTAGAAGTAAAGAAAGTAATAATATGACCTTCAGCATACCATTTATTAATGATATCTAATGCGTCAGGATATGGTAAACAAGTACCCATTCTTTCAGGTTCTTCGTTTGGAATATCATCACAAACAGTACCATCTATATCTACTAAAAAGTTTTTTACTCCATCCGGTAAAACAGGGCTAATTAGTCGTCCTTTTTGGTCAAAAAGGGTTTTCAATTCTTGCTGGTCAGCCATAAAATTATATTTGTAAAAATGTTGATAATTTAATTTTTATACTTAAAAAGAATCGCAAAGTTACTATAAAAGAGCTATAAAAGCCACCTGCTTATTGTATCTTTTACGTTAAGTCTCTTTTTCTATTCTTTTTTAAGAAAAAATACGAAGAATTAGCATCTTCCTTAAAGAAAAAGTAATTTTATTGGAAGAATATTGAAAGACTTGTAAACAAATTGCCTACTTCGTATTTGAAATTATAATCTGTAACGCATTAAAAAATAATTGTTTTCATGAATCCTTCCATCATTACAAAATTCCTTACACCTCAAGAACGAAAGGAATTAACACAAAAAAATGACTGGCGCGCAGCCTTTGAGGTTTTGCATACTTGGGTATGGATAGGGGCTATTTTTGCAGTGGTTTATTTTTACCCAAATCCACTCGTAATTTTTATAGCCCTTTTTGTAATGGGAGGGAGACAATTAGCTTGTTCTATCATCATGCATGATGCTGGACATTTTGCATTATTTAAAAATAAGCAAGTGAATGATTTTGTTGGTAAATGGTTGGGTAGTTATATGATTCTCAACGATATGCTCAGATATCGAACCTATCATTTGGAACACCATTTAACGACGGGTACTGCTGAAGACCCTGATATTTCTTTAACAAAAGGCTACCCGACTACCGTTGCGAGTATGTTTAGGAAATTATTTCGTGATTTATCAGGCGCGACAGGAATCAAGGCACAATTAGGTATGCTATATATGCAATTGGGCTATTTAAAATATAGTTTGAGTAAAGACATTCAGAAACTAAATCAAAAGGACCGAACTTGGAGGGAATTTTTTACGACTGCTTTTAAAAATCTATATGGTCCAGTTTTGGCGCAATTAATACTTTTTGGACTATTGTCTTTTTTTGCTTCTCCATGGTTATACTTATTGTGGATTGGTGCCTTATTGACGACCTTCAATTTTTCTATTCGCATAAGGGCAATGGCTGAACATTCAATGGTAGAAGATACCGAAGATACGTTGCGAAACACCCGCACAACTTATGCCAATTGGTTTGAAAAAATCTTATTCGCCCCTCATTATGTCAACTATCATGTAGAGCATCATTTATTGATGAGTGTGCCACCATATAATTTGCCCAAGATGCATAAATTACTGAAAGAACGAGGTTTTTATAAGGAAGGCTTGCTAGAACAAGGCTATTGGGAAATAGTAAAAATGGCGGTAGGTAAACGAGCAATAGCATAAGCGATTTAAATAAAATATTCTGAAATACCCTACGAAAATTTTCCACTATCTATTTTGCCTTTTACTGATTGGCTTACCTTTTTCTAAGGCTTTGGTCTCTATTGCTTTTGTGGGCTTAGTGTTGATAACTATCTATGCTATTTTTAAAAATAAAAGGCCAATAACTAATCGTCTGGAAAGTGCTTCCATCCCGATAGCTATCGGGACAAGTTCTGGAAGCAAAAAGGATTTTTCAAACCTTTTATTATTCCTACCGACTTGCCTTTTTGTGGCTATGACAATAAGTCTATTTTATTCAACAAATAGTAGTCAAGGACTAAAAGTATTGGGTAGTCAATTCAAATTTTTAGCAATTCCATTCATTTTTTTAGCCCATCAACCAGGGATTAAAGGTCGAATTCATCAATATCTTCAAATCTTTATAACTGCTACCAGTATTGCAGCATTCATTACTTTTTTATTTTTTTTAATGCCAAGTGAATGGGTACAACGAATTACCGAAACAATTCCTTTGTTGAAAGATTATATAGTACATGATAAAGCTTTGGCTTTTGGTGTGTATAGTCCTTTTACAGAGCGGTTACAATTTAGTTATTTGATTGGTGTGGCTATTTTTTTTCAGTTTTGGTTATTGTTTAAAAGGTCGCCAAATAATTCATTATTAAAGTCATTAATTCGAATAGGAATTTTGATAATTACACTCTTGATTCTAGGAGCAAGAGGTGCTCAAATTAGTTTTTTAATAGCTAGTCTTGTTTGGGTAATTGGAGGGTATTTATATTTTATACATCCTAAGATAATTCAAAAAATTAGTAGTTTTTTATCTTATAGCATTTTAGGTTTTAGCTTAGTATTATTTTTAATAATCACTCCTTTAACTGCCTATGAAAAAGTGCCAGCGATAAAGGTCCGATATGACCAAATGCAATGGGAAATTGGCACATTTAGAGATGGGACATATTCCAATTATGATTACACGCATTTTACAAGTATTCGTAGACTTTTATCATGGAAAAACAGCTGGTCAATTATTCAGAATAACCCAATTGTAGGCGTAGGAATAGGGGACTATCAAGCAGAAATGCAGCAAGCGTATACTAAAGATCAGTTAGGTTTTCCAGTGAATACGCAGAGTCAATTTTTATACTATTGGACGGCTTCTGGCATATTGGGTTTATTAAGTTTAGTATTTTTATTGGGTTACGCTACCTTTCATGCATTACGTCAAAATATCCGCTCATTAAGACTTATAAGTTTGTCCTTTCTAATTTTTTACAGTCTGTTATTTCTTTTTGATGCCCCACTAAATTTTCAAGTAGGTAGCATGACTTTTTTAATTTTTTATAGTTTTTTAGCTATTTTAAATGTCAAAAATAGGGTTGCATAATTAAATAAATCTCACCTCAGAAATGTCTTGAAGAAGATTA
>CALJVJ010000307.1 GCA_937974625.1 uncultured Saprospiraceae bacterium | reverse complement strand
AAAGAAAAGAACGTCTAGTTTAAATGCACCAAAAAGGAATAAATTTTCAAGTTACTAATTAATAAATTATTAAATCGAGACTCCTTACAATTTATTTAGTTGAGACCTTTGTAAGGTTAAATATATGTATCTATACAAATCTTAATCTAAAAAAACGGATTAAAAGTTAATAGCCTTTAACCCGTCCTATTATATTTTAATACCAAATAATTTCGATAAAACTTAAGTCAATTCTACATCCAAATCACGCTGCACCACCTTCTTTTTCTTACCTCCAAATGCCCATCCAACACCAGCCTTCAATCGGTAAGCCAACCAATACATAGCTGGGATAACAATTAAAGTTAAGAAAGTAGAAAACACCAGACCATAAATTACCGTCCATGCCAAAGGTCCCCAAAGCGCGTTGGAATCACTACCAAAATAAATATTAGGGTCTAGATGATTAACCAGAGAGGTAAAGTCGAAATTCATCCCGATAGCTAATGGAATCAAACTTAATATGGTCGTGATAGCGGTCAATAATACTGGTCGAAGTCTGGTCGAACCACCTTCGATGATACAAGCTTTGACATCTTCCTTCGTCATATCTAACATATCCGCTAGGCCTAATGATTCTCGTTTTCTTTGGACCACTAAATTGATATAATCAATCAATACAATCGCATTATTCACTACAATTCCCGCCAAGGAAATTACCCCAATTCCAGTAAAAATAATCACCATGTCTTTTCCAGAAAAAGCATATCCTAAGAATACACCAATCGTACTAAAGAGAATAGATAGGATGATGATAAAGGGTGAATAAATGGAATTAAACTGCGCAACAATGATGATAAAAATCGCAAAAATCGCAATCAAAAAAGACGTACCTAAAAACGAACTGTCTTCTGATTGTTGCTCTTGTTCTCCTGTAAAAGCATAAGTAACACCAGTCGGCAAATTATAATCTTGCATCAAGCCATCCAATTCGGCAATAATTTCATTGGCATAATAACCGTCTAACACATTCGAAAAAACGGTAATCATCCGCTTTTCATCTTTCCGCTTGATAGAACTATAGGTCGAATTAAATTTAACATTTGCCACCGCTGAAATCGGTACTTGACTAATTTTACCACTTGCAGGGCTTCGGAAAGTAATCCGCTGATTTAGAATATCACTAATATTGTTCCTGTATTTTTCATCCAAGCGAATAAATATAGGATATTCATCTTCTCCTTCTTTAAATTTAGAAACTTCTTTACCGTAGACTGCCGTTCTAATAGCATCAGCAATAGCGAAAGTAGATACGCCATATCTTCTAGCTGCATCCCTATCTATCTTTACCGTTAATTCTGGTTTACCTAATCGCACATCAGGTTTTAATTCTTCTATTCCTGGAATACTTTGTTCATTGATGTATGCCATCACTTTTTCCGATAAGACCGCTAATTCATCAATATCTTCTCCTCTCAACTCTAAATTAATCGGATAACCCGTTGATGGGCCATCTTGATTTTGTACCACCGTTACTTGTGCGCCTGCATATTTTCCTTGAATGGCTTCTCGGACTTCTTCCATTACTTTCAGGGTAGAAATACCACCTCTTTCTTCGGTAGGAACAAAAGCGATAGTTAGTCGTGCTTTATTCGGGGTTACTCCCGGTTCCGGCATCGCATTGGGGTCAGAGGTGTTCTCGCCTATTTGTGATAAAACAGCTGTTACAATATGTCTATAAGGTTTAATCGTTTCCTCTACGTCTGCCTCAATATTTTGCATCAACTCATTCGTCGCCTCAATACTTTTCCCCATTGGTAGTTCTACAAATGCATTCACATACAGTGGACTCGCTGATGGGAAATAAACGATTTTGGGCATAAATATTTGTAACAAAAAAAGCGACCCAAAAAGTAAACCTATCGTGCCTGCGAATATCAATCCTGGTACCCGCAAAGCACCACTAATAAATTTATTATAAACCCTTTCTAAAATGGGTAAACCACTATTTTGAAAAGCAAAAGCTGCGGGTCGTAAAATAAAGAAATACAATAATTGAACAATCAGCGCCATCCCTAATAAATTCCGCAACCACATAGCACCTGTAAAGTGTCCAAACACCGCAATGCCTAGCATAATCAACGTTCCGAGTAACACGTTATTTCGCTTCGCTATTCGACCTTCTTTTGTTTCTGCTCGCTCATCTACTTTCATCAAACGAGAAGTAAAAACTGGATTAATAACCAATGCCACAAAAAGCGAAGAAGACAATACAATAATCAAAGTAATCGGGAAATACTTTAAGAACTCTCCCATCACCCCTGGCCAAATTAATAACGGAATAAAAGCTGCTAAAGTAGTCGCCGTAGAAGCAATAATTGGTAATGCCACTTCGCCCGTTCCGTATTTTGCCGCATCTTGGCCGCTATACCCTTCTTGCATATATCGATAGATGTTCTCCACCACCACAATCGCATTATCTACCAATAACCCCAAGGCGAGAATTAAGGCAAACAATACCATTATATTCATCGTCTGCCCTGTAATATTCAGCCATAAAATACCCGTTAACATAGAAATCGGAATGGCTAAACCTACAAACAAGGCATTTCTTAAACCCAAGAAAAATAGCAATACCAAGACCACTAATAAAACGCCCATAATGATACTGTTCTCCAAATTTGCTAACTCATTTCGAGTATACACAGATGCATCATTAAAGGTAGTGATGCTCAATTCTTCGGGGAACTCTTTTTGCATTTTGTCCACCACCATGTTGATATTATCAGCCGTCAATAATACATTTTGTCCCGACCGCTTAATAACGTCCAAAGAAATAACAGGCTTTCCATCTGCTCTAGCATAACTTTTTCTATCTTCAAAAGCGTAAGTTACTTTGGCAATATCTTTTAAGTAAATTGGTCGCTGATTCTCACTTTTGACAATCATATTTTCTAACTCCTGTACGGATTCAAACTCCCCTACAACCCGAATAGCTCGCTTAAAATTATTACGACTTATTTCCCCGCCAGACATCGTGATATTCTCTGATTTTACCGCATTTTCAATATCTCCAAAACTCACTTTCAAGGATTCCATTTTTGGTAAATCCACATCTATTTTCACTTCTCTTTCCTGTGCCCCTTTTAAGTCTACTCGCATCACTTGCCGAAGACTCTCTAACTCATCTTGTACATTTTCGGCATAATTCCTTAAAACATCCATTTCAAAATCACCCGAAATATTTACCGTCATCACAGGAAATTCCGCAAAGTTGATTTCTTCTGCCTGTGGGTCTTGGTCCAAATCCGTCGGCAACTCTTTCTTCGCTTTATCCAAGGCATCTTTGACGCGACGCACACAATCTTCTGCTTGTTGGTCTGAGTTAAATTCGCATACGATGACCGAAAAATCCTGCATGGAATTAGATTTTACATCTTTAATTCCTTTTAAGGATACCAACTCTTTTTCAATCGGTCGAGTAATCAAATTCTCAATATCTGCCGCCGAGTTACCAAAATAAGGCGTACTGATAAAAACCACAGGAATATTGGCTTCTGGATACTGTTCTTTCGGCATGTTCCGATAAGAGGAATACCCAAAGAATAATATCATAATGGTCAGTATAAAAATACTCGTCGCATTATCGACCGCCAAAGACGTCAAGCTGAAAGTTTTCAAACTTTTTTTATCTATTTTTTCCATTTCTAAAGGTTGAAAGGTAGAAAGGTTAAAAGATAGAAAGGTATTCACCTCTCTATCTTTCAAGCTCTTAACCTTCTGTTTTTATCAATTGATTTTCTGCTAAGCCTCTTGCACCTTCCAATATCAATTCGTCACCACCCGTTAAGCCAGATTTAATAATCACTTCTCCGTTATAATTTTCGCCCGTTTCTACGTATACTTTTTTCGCAATGGCTCCTTTTTCTCCTGCGGTTTTGATATACACATAGTCTTTGCCACTTACTTCTTGCTGTACCATTTCAACAGGAATGACAGGAACGTTTTTCGCTTTAAAATCATTGAGCAGCATAGACGCCAATAAATTTGGCTTGTAGATACCTTTGCTATTATTGAGGTTAATCTCTGCTTCAAAGGTTCTATTCGCAGGGTCAATCGTTCGACCTAATTGGCTGATTTTTGCTTTAATTTCTTTATCTAAGGCTGGAAATTTAATCGTTACCATTTCTCCTCTTTTGATTTTTCCGAGATAGGTTTCAGGAATGTCTGCGACGACTTTTACCTTACTGGTATTTAGAATTTGTAGGATAGGCATACCTGGAGACGCCATTTCTCCTTGTTTCAAATTCACCATTTCGACTACACCAGAAATCGGTGCGTAGACATTGGCTTTGGTCTGTTGAAACTGAATCGTTTCTAAACTTTTTTCCAATCGTTCTACTTTATTCTTTGCTTCTAAATATTGTAGTTCTGAACCGATGTTTTGTTTCCATAATCTTTCTTGTCTTTCAAAGACATCTTTGGCTAAAGTCATAGACGTTTGCAGTTCGGCAATTTGTTTGTCAATTTGCTCTAAATCAATTTTTGCAATCAATTGCCCTTTGCGGATATAACTGCCTTCCTTAAAATTCATGCGTAGGATTCGCCCGCCAGTTTCGCTACTAGCTGCCACCATATCCTCTGCTTCTACTGCCGCTTGAATTTCCACAAAGCGCTGAAAATCTTTTACCGGCACAGGTGTCGTTGTTACCAAAGTACGAGCTTTTTGGTCGTCAGGAATCAATACATCAATTTCCTTTTCTGTTTTTTCAATCAGTGAAGTCAATTGGCGCAATTCTGCCTTCTTATTTTTTAAAAATTCTTTTTTACCATTTAGGTCTTCTGGAATAGCGTTTGGGTCTACCTTTTGTTCTTCTTGACAAGCAACGACTAAGAAAAACAGGGTGACTAGAGATAGTAGATACTTCATTTTTACAGGATAACAGGATTTTCATGATGAACGAGCGACCCCGCAGGGTAAATGTCCTTTTTTGCTAATCATTTTGCCTCTAGGCAAAAGCCAGCGCAGATTTAAGCGAGAGAACCGCAAAGCGGACGGGCAAGCCAATCATGATACTCCTTATTTTATTAGGTGATTTATTATTTATTAATTTCTTTTCTAAGATTACTCAATGTCTCAAAAGGTGCTTCCACAATCGCAAAATTGACTAACCAACCAGGCACTTTACCCCCCAAATCTGCTAAAACTTGCTGAGTAATTTTGACCATTCCATTGGCTTTCGGTTCAAACATCCATTTCGCTTGCATCCTTGGCAATCGAATAATTCCTGACTTCTCAGGTAAATAATCTGGCACACATTTTAGTTGAACTAACTGTATTCCACTCTCTAGTAATTCAAAAGTCATCTTTGTAATATTATCTCTATCAGAAACCGGCCAAGGGGCGTCATTTAAAAAATAGACATAATATTCTTCTTCAGATACCTTCTTTAATCGTTTACTAACAGGACATTTTACAAACCAAGATTTTAAGCCTTCATGGTCCTTCATCAGTTTCACTAAGTCTTCAATCGTTGTTTTCAGAGTAATAATGGCTTTATATTCTTTAATCGCATAGCCTTCTACTTTTCGAGTAAAAACTTGAATATCTTCTTTATCTTTTTCTAATGACCATTCTTGTGCAGCTAAGGAAGAATCGGCATTCCAAAGCAGTAATAGAAGAAATAATTGCACATGTTTTAAAAACATTAAAATAGTTTTTCGATTAATTTAATTAGTTGCCTAGAGCCACATCCAAAGACAACTTCGCAATCAACAAATCAAACAATGCTTGTAAATGATTGCGCTGTGCCGCAAAAAGACTTTGTTCCGCTTGAGAAATTTCTAAACTAGACCCGACTCCTTCTTTATACTTGATTTGAGTCGTGGTATAAATGCGTTCGGCTAAGTCCATATTTCGCTGCTGACTTTGTACTCTATCTAACGCACTTTTATAATCAATTCTCGCATTAGCGACTTCTGCATCAATCGAGCGAGCAAATTGTAATTGTTGCGTACGTGCAATCTCTGACTTTAATTTTGCTCGTTGTATTTTTGCTCTTTTACCAAAACCATCAAATATTGGTGCGCGCAATGATAAACCAACAATTGCAGTCGGTGCCCAAAAACTATTCGGGTCATTGAATAATTTATCTCCTTGAAAGGCTTGATTATAAGAGGCATTTAGATTCAAAGAAGGCAAGTAGGTATTTTTAACATAATCCTCGTTTAATTCATTCAATTGAATACCTGTTTCAGCTACCTTATATTCTCTTCGATTGTAATAATTCACTGGCCCCTTTAAATCTTTACTAGCAGGTACAGGCACCACTCTTCCTAAATTATCTTTTATAATTAATTCTCTGGAAATCGGGAAATTCATGATTTGCTTGAGGTTAATCATCGTGGTAGATACTTGTCTTAATAAATTATCCTTTTCCACTTGAAGGTTAGCTACTGTCAAGTCTAGTCTATCCACATCCAATTGCTCTACAAATCCTTCTTTGTACAAGGCACTTGTTTCATTGCGTAATTTTTCTACATTCGCTATATTCTTGTCTAGAATTTTCAGATTTTCTGTTAGTAAAATAATAGGTAAATAAGCCGTCACTACCCTATTTTTAATACTTTGCTGTTTCGCTGCCAACTCATCCTGTACCAAAGTTCTAGATAACCCTGCTGCTTTCAAGCCTGTAAAAAAACTACCATCGAACACCATGGTTCGAAAGTTTAAGCTACCTTGAAATTGATTTTTTAAAATAAAAGAAATTTGGCGGGAAAAGCCTTCTGGTAATGCTCCATCCGGCCCTCTAGAAGCATCTACAAAAGCCTCTGGCAAAACAGAAACGGGTACTTTTAAATAACGATTTAGGCTCGCTTCAGCGTTTATTTGTGGCAGTCCCGTTGCTCTCGTTTCCAGAATGAGTTGCTCTGCATCTTCAATTTTCAACTGTGCGATTCTGATTTCATCGCTATTAATGAGGGCATACTCCACCGCTTTATCGAGGGTCATTTCGACTGCTTGTTGGGCATAAATGAGTTGTAACAAACAACAAAAAATAACAGTCGCTAGTGATTTCTTAACAGTCCGGTTCATTTTACAAGATTTCGTATTGCGAGTTACCGAGTCCAATCATGTTACTTCTAACTCGCAACAAATATTATTATTCAACTATTTCCGATTTAACTTCGTTCCCTTGGACATGCTTTTTGTACAAGGCCAATCCTTTCTCAGAAGCAATTCCGTGAATATGATATTTGATAAATTCTTTGAATAGTTTTTCTTTATTAAATTCTTTTAAAGGGAATAATTCTTCATCCACTAAAGAAAAGGTACTCATTACATACATTTTGGCTAAGATATCTGCATTGACATCCGCGCGATATACGCCTTGTGCTTTTCCTCTTTCAATATTCTCTCTAATCATTTGCTGTCCATGTCCTCTATGCAATTTTTGCAAGAGGAACCAGATATTTTGATAGTATTTCTGTAAGTCATAAACAAGCGTTGGAGATAATTTTCGCAATTGTTGAACAGCATATCTACCCATTTTTAGCATCTCTTCTATCGCATCTCCAGAATTAGCCTTCACCTCTTCCATCATTCCTTTTTCTTCTTCTATATGTGCTAACATGATTTTAGACACTAAATCTGTCTTATTATCCACATATTGATAGAGCGTCTTTTTAGACATACCCAACTTGCGGGCGATGTCGTCCATCGTCACACTCTTTAGCCCATAGCGCAAAAAGAGGTCTTCCGCCTTTTTTAATATTTGAGTTTCTACGTCCATTAATATTTTTATGATTTCCTTATCGCAAAAGTATATGGTTAAAACTTAGGAAACTATAAAAGGTTTAAAAGTTTCCGTGGTTTTTGTAGAAATTTGACAAACCCTACTTTTCTTTCGACAAAAGAAAAAAAGGTGGCTATATATTGGAAAAGAAAAATATATGGCAGAAGAAAAAAGAGCAGATTAGAATATGGAAATATAAACTATTCTAATAATAAAATATGGTAGGATTTTTTTTTGGATTAAAAAGAACTTTTGTCCAAAAATGTAATGTATCGACGAATTCATTCGTCGCTTTCACCTAATAATGAAGAATGAATTCGTCACCACTTGGTTAAATCAGTTTCAACTCACTCCGCTGTAGCTTCACTAAAAGTTTCCTTACAGGTTTCCAGCTCAAATACTTTCGCACTAATCACAGGCTCTACATACGTTGCCCTTTTCGGAGCGGAACAACTTGCCAATCCCAAAAGCATTACCGTTATTATCATTAATTTTTGATACATGCTGATTAAGTTTTTTATAGAAGAATTACCGACAAGCCCCACAAACACCTGACAAAACCAATTGACTATCTTCCAATTGAAAATCTGCGGGTAGATTAGGACTCGGAATTTTTACATTATCTAAACAGACCGTCTTTTCACATTTTTTACAATAAAAATGAGCATGATGGTCTTCGTGTTGATGCGTTGAACAATCCTCAGAACAGATAGCATATTTAGACCGGCCACTCACATCTACTGCTTGGTGAATAATGCCCACTTCCTCAAAAGTTTTTAAGGTACGATACAAAGTAATTCTATCTAAATCTTCAAATTTTTTCTCTATCTCATAACTTGAAATAGCAGTCGTTCCTGCCTCTAAAAATTCTTTTAGGACTAGCTTACGCACTGTCGTACTTCTTAAATTCCCTATTTTAAGGAGATTAGTAATTCTCTGTTCTATATCCATGCTAGTAAGATTAAATAGTTCTTTACAAAGATAACAGGAAAACACAAAAAGATACAATTTAGTTCTTCGGAAAGGATAGGATTTCTTGGCGCTGCCTGACGCTTATTTTTTATTGGGTTTTAATTTGTCCAATAAGATTCCATTCGCGCATTCCCATTTACAGTTTTATATTAGTGGCAAGAACTTATCGAATATTAGATATCGAGATTATCTGAATCGCTTGCGGTATTTTTCGAATGAGGTGGGGCGGAATTTGAATTTTAGAATCAATTATGAGTTTTAGCTTTTAATTGTTCCTGTAAGCAGCTTCTTTTTTTTGCAATAACTTAATTAGCTCACCTTTTGCCCTGCCGTCTATTACATTTACATTGGCCTTGCTTAATATTTCGGCAGCTATTTTGCTTTTATTCCCATAATTACAATAAGTTATAACAGGCGCATCCCAAGATTTGATTAATTCAATTTGGCTTGATAAATCTTCCAAGGCTACATGACGTGCATTGGATATTTTGGTGCGAGCAAACTCGTGAATCGTTCTAACATCAAGTAGAATAGCATTTTGCATTAAAAATATATCTAAGGCACTTGCTTGAGGCTGGTAGCTACTAATCTGGCTGCCACTAAAGACCATTCTGGTTGGATTCTTAGTTATCATACAATTTAGTTTTTCACAAAAATAGATTAAGATTTTGAGGGAATTTTGAACTTAACTTGATGCTCAGATGAATAGGAAACTCCTGAAAGAAGCAAACCTGAAATAAACAAATATAAAGATGGCATTCCTTTTGGCTCGCAAAACATCTATCCGCTAATTGAGGGTTCCCAGCAATAAAATTTAAATTATATTTTTTGATTTTTTACCTTCCTTAAAGCATTAATTTTATATTGTAGCTGAATTAACCATTCTTTTTATTCCTTACCTTATTCGAATCAACTATACCAAAATACATAAAGACCAATAGCTATTATGAAAAACCAAATCTACTATTTTATCTTAGTGCTTCTATTTTTTGCTTGTAAACAGCAAAAAAAAGACTATACTTCACCAAACTTTTCGGCAATTCCCCAACTCGAAGTACTGGCTCAAAAAGCCATCAAAAACCTTCCATTATTCCCACCTGACTCTTTAAACATTCCTCGTTCTATTAAACCAGACGGCACTTTAAATACGGTCAAATCTAGAGATTGGACTAGTGGTTTCTACGCGGGTACGCTATGGCAATTATATCGATTCAGTAAAAATGAGGAACTAAAAAATGCCGCAATAGCATGGACAAAATTCCAAACCAAAGAGCAATTTGATGACCATACTCACGATTTAGGATTTAAAATTTATTGCAGCTTTGGCGAAGGGTTTAAATTGACAAAAGAAGCTGAATATAAAAAAGTCATTATCTCGGCTGCCAATCAATTGAGTCAACGGTTTAATGAAAAGGTTGGTGCTATCAAATCATGGGATTTTAATGCCCCTGAATGGCAATTTCCTGTCATCATTGACAATATGATGAACTTAGAATTGCTTTTTGAAGCGGCTATTTTAGCCAATGATGACCGACTTTATAAGCTTGCCGACCAACACGCACAAACTACTTTAAACAGTCACTTTAGACCAGATAATAGTTCTGTCCACGTGGTAGATTTTGACCCAGTCACAGGGGTCATTCGAAGCAAAGTCACCCACCAAGGGTATTCTGATGACTCTGCTTGGGCAAGAGGACAAGCCTGGGGATTATATGGGTACACTTTAGCTTATCGATACACTAAAAATCCAGCCTACTTAGCACAAGCACAAAAGATAGCACACTTCTTCTTTACCCATCCAAATTTACCTGCTGATAAAATTCCTTATTGGGATTTTAATGCACCTAATATTCCGAATGAGGAAAGAGATGTTTCTGCTTCGGCCATTGCCGCTAGTGCCTTATTAGAACTGAGCCAGTACGATAAAAATAATAGTGCCAAATACATTGGTTGGGCAGATGAAGTACTGACTGCGCTAAGTGCTAAAAACTATACCGCTACTACTCCACCCTTTTTTCTGAACCAATCTGTGGGGTCAAAACCTGGGAATTCGGAAATTAATACCCCTATTAATTATGCAGATTATTATTATGTGGAGGCTTTGTGGAGGAGAAATAAATTGCAAAACTGACAATTTACTCATTCCTCAAAGCATCCGCAGGCGCAACTTTTGTCAACAGATAAGACTGTCCTCCAATAGCGATAATTGCCGTTATAAAAACTAATGTATTTCCAACTATATAAGGCATTATCCCTAGTTCCACGACACCTACGTATGCTTCCACATCATTAAAAACTAACTGTGCTCCTACAGAACAAATACCTGTTGCGATTACACTAGCAATGCCTAACATCCATAGGAAATGTTGATTGCCTTTCAACAAAATTTGTCGAGTGCTAGCTCCTAATACTTTACGAATACTCGCTTCTTTTAAATAGCGAGCATAGTTCTGGGAAGCCAAACCAAATAGGCCCATACAAGCAATGATTAAGGCAAGGATAGCTAAACCATTAAATATCATGGATATCTTAAAAAACCGATGGTAAAAAGCATCGTGTACTAGGTCTTGGTGAAAAAAGTTGAATGGACTATCAGGATATAACGTCGCCCAACTATTACTCGCAAAATCTTCTACCAATTCTTTAGCGCCACTTTCATAGCGAATGACTAGATAATGATACGCTGCATTATCTCCTTGAAAAAAGACGGCAGGTAAGGTTTTGGAAAAACCAGCTAATTTAAAATCTTCGACTACTCCAACAACTCGATAAGTTTGTCCATCTTTTCGAAAGGTTTGATTAATTGGGGTAGCCCAATTTTGTTGGTCCACTAACCGTTGATTGATGACTACCGCAGTGGCATCTTCAATAGCTCTTTGGGCATCAAAAAATCGACCTTGCCGCAATTGTAAGCCCATCGCTTCAAAATAATTGGCTCCAACTTCATAAGTAATCACTTCCTTTTTGACTTCACCAAGCTTAATGTGCTTTCTCGACATCGATTCTCCAATATGATTGCTCGTCCCACTAATTTGATAAACGTAAGGATTTTGATGGAAGGCATTCTTTAATTGGTCATATTGTTTGGCATGTTCTAAACGAACAACCATGGTCTCATTGGGTTGATACCCCCAATCTAGTGCCTCAAAATATTTCCCCATATATAATTGTAAAACACCAGCGATAATCGTTACAAATGCCAAGACAAATTGGAATCCTAAAAAGAAACGAGTGAGTTTGTTTTTCTTAATCATTTGTTGACTGCCTTTAAAGATGTCTACTGGTTGAAAAGCACTAATGTAAAAAGCAGGATAAGCTCCCGAAGCAATAGCCGTAAAAACTAACAAGCCTAAAAGAAAGCTCCATAATTCGATATTTCCCGTTAGCGACAAGCTAATTTGTATCGGCATTAAGGCATTAAATCCAGGGATAAATAGGAGTTGTGTACTCGCTAAACCGAGTAAAAGTGCCAAAAAACAAAGTAATAAATGCTCACACATAAATTGTACAATCAACTCCCTTTTTTTTCCACCAATTGCTTTCCGAACGCCTATTTCTTTTAATCGTTTCCCTGCAAAACCTAAAGAAATATTAATATAATTAAAGCAAGATAAGGCCATCATCAATACCGCTATTGTTATATAGAGAAAGAAAACAAGTGGTTGGGTAACACGAGCAGGTCGGTCAATCACCTCATGCGCTTTGGCATTAGGATGTCTTAAATTATCAAAAACAAAAGATTGAATGGGTAATCGTTCATTGGCCGCATTATGTAGCGCTACATATTTATCCATGTTCTCCTGTAAGACCGTAATATCTCTAGCCTTATGAAGTTGAACAAACGTCCCTCTGGTGTAAGTAGACCAATCGTTTACCTTTTCTTTTTCCATACTTTGTAAGACCGAAAAACCAGCAAGTATTCCAAATTTAAATCCTGTATTTTCTGGAAAGGGTGCTGCTACTCCTTTGACGGTCAGTGCTTTTTTGATTTGATTATCAAAGACAATGGTCAATACCTTATCAATCGGGTCTTCTTCTGGAAAATATTTCTTTGCAACATCAGCACTCAAAATAATTCCATCGGGTTGCTGTAAAATTTCAGCCGAACCAACCGTCAGCGAAAAACTAAACATATCGAAATAGGCTTGGTCTACAAAATTGACCGATTCCTCAAACACATTATCTCCTAAATAGACTTTACTTCCTTTTGTCGCTACTCTAACCGCATGTTCTATTTGAGGAAAATCGTCTACTAAAGCCGCAGCGAGCGGCATCGGTGTTCTGCCATAAGTTTCTAGAACACCATTCGTCTCCATCTCCTTTTCCACCATAAAAATGCGTGCTCCATTTTCATGAAAATTATCCATGGTCCAGTTGTTATTCAGAAATAAAAAGACGGCGATACCTACACCGATAGCAACAGATAAACCAAAAATATTAATAACGGAGATGGACTTGTTATTCCATAATTTTCGGTAAGCTAGTTTGAGATAGTTTTTAAACATTGGATTTCTTTTTAAAGGGTAACGGTTGTATTGGGTTCTGTCTCCAGTTAAAAGTGCCGTGGGTACTTAACATTGGTAAGCTCAAGGGTAAGGTAACCGTCTAGTCGTGCCGTAGGTACGAAACATAGGTTTGAACGCCATGTTTCGTACCTATTGCACGACTAGATAGCTTAGGACTTCTTGGTTACCAATGTTTGGTCCCTACGGGACTTTGGGACAAAACAAAATTGCGTTTGCAGGTAATTCAAATGACTCGATTCAAACATACATTCATTTGGAGTAGCCTTATAATTATTTTGATGAATACAAGAGAAAAGGAAACACACACCTATAAATCATCACTCAATACGATTGGCTTAAAAAATAATAGTGTTGGACACAAAATGGATAGTGTTGGACATAAAAATTATAAGTCGCTGAGTAGAATTCTTATTTTTGAAGTATGAAAGCAGCTTTTCAAAAAAATTATAAGGCTTTAACCATTGGAGGCATCCTTATTATCTTATTAGTGATTACACTAAGTAGATATGGTATTTTCCATTACGTTGATACCCCTTATTTAATCTTTATCAATATTCTACTTTTTATTTTTTATTGGTTGGTCCTTTCTTTTTTTATTCATCAGTTTTCCATTTATAAAGTTCTAGGCTTGTTAGGAATACTGCTTACCGTGGCAGTTACAGATTTCTATTTAGATATCAATAAAAATCCAATTACTATTCCCTTATTAATTCTATTTTGGTTGGGAGTTGCTTCCCTTATCTTGCCTGAATTTTTCAAAAAATATAAAATTGCTATTCTCTCTGTTTATGGATTAGTGACAACTTATTATTTCTTCGATTTTGTAATGACGCCTAGTTACGGAGGAATGCATCGCAAGAATTTTTCAATTGTTTGGTTAATGCCTATTCCTGTTTTTGCTGCTTTATGGGTTTATGAGCAATGGCGTTGGTTAAAGACTTTACAAGCAGATAAAGGAAAAGCAGAATTGGCTTTGCTCAAAAGTCAAATCAATCCTCATTTCTTCTTTAATACCTTGAATAACCTCTATGGTTTGGTCGTAGAAAAATCGGAACAAGCGCCTGAAGTGGTTTTAAAATTATCGGACATGATGCGCTACACGATTTATAAGGGGAAAGAAGATTTTGTGCCATTGGAGGATGAAGTAGCCTATTTAGAAAATTATATTGAACTGCATAAAATTCGGTATCAAAAAAAAGTGGATATTCGTTTCACCAAACAAATTGCGGCAGATTATACAATTGCCCCCTTATTGTTCATTATCTTACTCGAAAATGCCTTTAAACATGGGGTGGAACGGATGACTGTTGACGCTTATGTGCGATTGAATTTAACGGCTCAAGACCATCAGATTTCTTTTGTTATAGAGAATAATTTTGAGGAACCCTCTACTAAAAAGCCAATTGGTATCGGCTTAGAAAACCTAAGAAAAAGACTAGACCATATTTACCCCAATCAACACCAACTACAGATAAACAAAAAAGCACCCATTTATAAAGTCCAATTAACCCTTAATTTATCGAATGACTAGATATTGTATCATCGACGACGAACCGATTGCCCACCGAATTATAGAAGGCTATTGTCAAAATTTACCTTATTTACAAAAAGTAGGCAATTGTTA
>CALJVJ010000306.1 GCA_937974625.1 uncultured Saprospiraceae bacterium | reverse complement strand
AAAATCCTCACGGATATCGACTATAAAATGATGGAACCCCATATTGACAGCCACTTGTCTAGCATCATTGATAGAATCTAAACTACAGCAACCTGTCTCCTTTTTATTCCCTCCTGAATTGGCATAATCCCATGTTTTCATGGTAATACCAATCACTTCATAACCTTGGTCATGCATCATCATGGCAGTGACTGTGCTGTCAATCCCTCCACTCATGGCTACTAAAACTCTTCCTAACTTGCTCATTTTATTAAAGGTTTAGGGGTATATAGGTTTAAGGGTATATGGGTTTAAAGGTACGCAGAAAACAAAGTGATTATTTCATCTTTTGCTTTTTTATCCCTATTCAACTTTATACCTTTAAATCTCTACACCCTCATTATTCCTGCAAAATTACAATATTTGCTAGTGAAAAGTTCAGATTGGCAAGGGATTATTTAGTATTCCTGTCTTCCATTTTTATAGTCATTTTTTGAAAATTGAACATTCTAAATTGAACATTCTAAATTATCGAATTGTGTTTTAGGTCAGTATTTGGTAAATTTGGAGTAGGAAAGATTCACAAAGAAATAGCGTTCAGGCACTAGACCGCTTGGTCACTTCGTTAATAGTGCGAACATTTTAAACCTATAAACTATTCTAAATCATATTGTTATGAGAAAACTACAGCATTTTTCTTTGCTATTTTTCCTATCTTTTTGTTTCGTTGCGCTTAATGCACAAGCGGAAGAATATGGCATGGCCTCCTATTATGGCGATGAATTTAATGGTGGAGCTACCGCAAGTGGCGAAGCTTACGATAAAAATAAATTGACTGCCGCGCACAAAACCTTACCAATGGGCACTAAAGTTAGAGTGACCCGATTAGACAGTAAAAAATCTGTTGTCGTCAGAATTAATGATAGAGGGCCTTACCTTAAAGGAAGAATTATTGATTTGTCGGGTAGAGCCGCTTCCTCTTTAGATATGATTGCTGATGGTACTGCTGAAGTAAAATTAGAAGTCCTTGGTAAAAATGGAAAATCGACCTCAAAGCCTAAAATCGTACAGAAACCTGTTGTGCCTAAAGCAACGATTCCTGTAAAAAAACCTACCGTAGCTGCAACTGCTAAACCTAAAACTACGGTTCCTCCAAAGAAGAAACCGACACCTGCTGCTTCTGAACCTATTGTCATTACACCAAAAGGAAAAGATAAAACAGCTACAAAGGCTAAACCTGTAGCGGTTAAGCAAGAAACGACGGAGGATACTGCTCCAGCATTTGAGCTAGTTACTGGCAATGGTTATAATGTATATGATTTATATAAAGTAGAATTGACACGGCCTGCAAAAGAAGGTTTTGGGGTGCAGATTGGGGTATTCTCTGATTATGATAACACCATGAAAAAGGTGGCTGAGCTGCAAGGCAAATGGTTTAAGAATATTTTGATGAGTATTGAAAAAGGAGCAGATGGCAAGAAAAAATATAAAATTATTTTAGGCCCTTTTCCTGATATGGCTACCGCTTCTAGCTATAAAAAACATGCTAAGAAAAATAAAAAAATTGATGGATTTGTAGTGAACTTAGAAGATATCAAAGCTGCAAAGAAATAATTACTGGATACTGGATACTGATTGCTAGATACTAGCCAGTGTCCAGTATCATTTTAAAAACAGGCCTGTACCGATTCCTAAAAAGGTACCTATTACATAGCCTAGAATTCCTATCAAAATTGCGGGTGTCACTAATTTTTTCAAGCCAAAGGTAGCTGCCATTGGTGCCGCAATAGATACGCCTCCCACATTAGCAGACGAAGCAATCATTATTTCTTTTAAACTAAGCCCTAATAGCTTTCCGCCAATCAGACTTATTAATAAATGTACGGCTAACATAATTATTGCAAAAATCAGGATACCTGGCGCCGCAGTAATTATCGCATTTATATCTGATGCCGCACCAATCACTGCTAAAAATACATACATTAAAAACATACCGACCTCAAAAGCTATATCTGCTAAAGGCTCTAAAAATTGAGGTAGTACATTTGCCAATACTGTAATTAAAATGGTAATAATTAATACTTCCAAATGAATATCTGTTTGGAGCCAATCTGCCACAATTGGACCTAGCCACATACCCATAGTGCATAACAAACCAGCAATACTAAAACAAATGGCTAACTGCTCCATTAACGGTTGCCCTGCCTCTTTTTCTTCAACTAGTTTATCCGTTATTTCAGCTGGTTCGGCTTGATATGGAGAAAAATAATTTACCACCCATTGAAAAGAAGGTAGCATAAATAAAAGTAATAAGTAGACATTCGTAAATCCTACATCCACCGCTATAGTAGCAGGAAATAAGGGACTTTCTACAAAATCAAAAGTAGTGGCAACTGCCATAAAGTTTACGCTACCACCGATGTAAGTCCCCACAAAAGCGCCTGCTATTTTATACGTTTCTTCTCCCAAATTAATTACTTGAGCAGCTATTATGGCACCTATCGCAATACCCAAAGCACCAATAATAAAAATGCCTAAAAGCCTACCAGAATCATTAATTATTCGTTTGAGTTGTACATTAAATAATAATAGAGGAATGGAGATTGGTATAAGGTAAGTAAAAACAAAATCATAAATAGGTACAGAAAGATTGGTATCAGAAGCAGAAGGAATCCAACCAAAGGTAACCAATAAAGCCGTTATCGTAATGGTAATAATCACCCCAGACAAGCCTAAAAACCAGTTTTTTCTCTCCCCAACCATACCAAAAGCAGAGGCTGCAACTAGCATAAAAAAAAGCGCAAAAGTGTTATCGGGGGCTATCATAATTGTTACTAGATGCTAGATGTTGAATATACCGTGAATGAAAAGTCGTTTTCCTAATGTTACAAATTAGAAGTCATCAATAAATCTAAATCCGTAAATTTCAACCCAAATCGTTTACTCAAATATTCATTCGTCAATGACCCTTTGAAGGTATAAACACCGTGTCGCAATCCAAGGTTATTGAATAATAAATCTTCAATACTACCTGTGTCTCCAGCTTTGAGTAAGAGCGGTGTCATAATGTTGCTAACCGCAATAGAAGCCGTTCTAGCTACTTTGGAAGCAATGTTAGGAACACAATAGTGAATCACTCCATGTTTCGTAAAAGTAGGTTTCTCGTGACTCGTAACTTCTGATGTCGCAAAACAACCTCCTTGGTCAATACTTACATCAATTATTACTGACCCTTGCTTCATTTCTGCTACGATATCTTCACTTACAATCACTGGCGAGCGCCCCGCTGTAGAGTGCATCGCACCTATCGCTACATCAGCTGATAATAATTCTTTGGTTAGTTGATAATGATTAAGGGAGGAGGTATTCAATGGTCGGCCTACGACGCTTTGAATACGCATAAGTTTTGAAATATTATTATCAAAAATTCTTACTTCAGCTCCTAGTCCTAAAGCTACTCTTGTGGCTACTTCTGCGACTACGCCTGCACCCAAAATCACCACTTTTGCTGGTGGCACACCCGATACGGAACCTAATAAGGCTCCCTTTCCTCCACTCGTAGTCGTCATCAATTCTGCAGCAGTCATCATTGCATTAATTCCTGCAATTTCACTCATCGTTCGGACAATTGGAAAACTTCCAAATTCATCTTTGATGTATTCCATTGCTAAGGCAATGACTCGTTTTTTCATTAATTTCTCCACATATTCTGCATTGAGAATAGGAATTTGTAAAGGAGAAATTAACACCTGCCCAGGATGCATCAGGTCTATCTCGTCTAAGGTAGGTGGTGCTACTTTGATTAGAATATCACTCTTAAAAACTCTTTCTTTACTGTAGGCTATCTCCGCACCTGCTTCTGAAAAACGATGGTCAATATAATTGGTCTTCAAGCCAGCTCCTGCTTCTATCAATACATTATGCCCTGCTGCCACTAAGCCCGCTATGGACGCTGGCACCAGTGCTACTCTGTTTTCTTGCAGTCGAGTCTCTGTGGGAATACCGATTGTTAACTTATTCCTCTTTTTGACCACTTCCAACATTTCTGTTTGGGTCTGATATTGTTGATTAATCAGACTTTCGGGAATCGGTATTTTCTTCTTTTTGTCACTCATTCAAATTATCGTTAGTCTTTCAATAAATTTTGAACTGCAAATTCAAAGAATTCTAGGACTTATAAATCAAAGAATTCTATAATCTTGTTTCCAAATAGGTTAAAAACATACAAGATACTTCATTTTATTTGTTTTTCCACTATAAAAATTACATTTACTTAGGAACAGACTATTCGTCTAATCGCATCATCCACAATTTCAATATGTATTTCAAGCGTTTCAGCAGGTAATATTGGTCCAATTATTTGCGCCCACTCTATAAAACAATAGCTATCACTATATAAATACTCTTCTATCCCTATATCCAATGCTTCTTCAATTCGATTCAGTCGATATAAATCTAGATGATATAGATAATTTTCTACGGTCGATGCTGGCTGATAAAAAGTGTATTCATTTACCAATGAATAGGTTGGACTAGTAACCGACTCCTCTACTTTTAGGTAAGCACAAATTTCTTTGATAAATGTTGTCTTTCCTGCACCTAGTTCCCCATAAAAGCACCATATCTTTCGATTTCCAGCAAAGGCTAATACCTTTTTAGCCGCTCCAGATAATTCTTTTAAATCTTTAATTATTATTTCCATAGTGTTAATAAAACAATATAATTTCGAAAATAAAGCGCAAAAATCGTTACAAAAAGCCTAAAAAGGAAGTTTCTGTTAGGAAAATCTAATTTATTCAAGCATCTTTGAGAAAAATTTACCGAAGTTGCTGATTATCAACAGATTTTGACTAATTACGACTTCAATATTACCCTTTAATATTTTTCTTATTATGGAAACTGGAACTGTAAAGTTTTTCAATGACACCAAAGGTTTTGGATTTATAGAACCTGAATCTGGTGGAAAAGACCTTTTCGTACATGTGTCAGGATTAGTTGACGAAATTAACCAAGGCGACAAAGTTACTTTCGATGTAGAAGACGGAAGAAAAGGCCCTATGGCAGTAAACGTCAAGATTGCTTAATATAAAATAAGACAATCCATTTTAGTAACCCCGATGACTTGACTGGCATCGGGGTTTCTTATTTTTAGTCTACTCCTACTTCTTCCGCCCACCCTATTATATTTTAAATTATATTTCACCATACGCGTTAAAATAGATACATTTTTTTGTTTTTAGTGTTTTATTTTTTATTTTCATTCCGCATTTATCCAATTTAGCAGAATTAAATTTCAATAGCTTTGTGTAGCAATTTATTCACCTTCTAAAACCATATCGATTATGGCCTACGACACTAAAGACATTCGCAATGTTGTTTTGCTTGGGCATTCGGGCTCTGGAAAAACCACTTTTGCCGAAACGATGCTCTTCGAATCAGGAGCTATCAACCGAAGAGGAACTGTTGAAGAGAAATCAACAATTTCCGATTACACGAATATCGAACAAGAAAGAGGCAACTCTATCTTTAGTACCTTGATGCATGCGAAATGGAAAGATTCCAAAATTAACATCATTGATACGCCAGGTTTTGATGATTTTGTGGGCGAAGTGATTTCCTCCTTAAAAGTTGCAGATTTAGGTGTCATGTTGCTTAACGCAAAAAGCGGCGTCGAAGTCGGAACGGAATTAATTTGGGAATACACCCAAAAATATAACACCCCTACCCTATTTGTGGTTAATCAATTGGACCACGACAAAGCAGATTTTGACGCTACCTTAGAACAAGCACAAAATCGTTTTGGGGCGAATGTTTTACCTTTCCAATTTCCTTATCAAACAGGAATAGGTTTTAATAAAATAGTCGATGCTTTAAGAATGATTATGTACCATTTTCCTGATGGTGGTGGTAGACCGATTAAAGAAGCGATTCCAGAAGACGTGATGGAACGCGCACAAGAGATGCACAATGCTTTGGTAGAAGCTGCGGCTGAGAATGACGAGGCCTTAATGGAATTATTCTTTGAAAATGGGTCACTGACTGAGGAAGAATTAGCTAAAGGCTTAAAAATTGCCTTGACCAATCAAGAAATCTATCCCGTTTTCTGCTGCTCTGCTACTAGAAATATGGGTAGTGGAAGAATTATGGGTTTCATTAATGACATCGCACCTTCTCCTGCTGACCGCCCCGATGCCCCACTGGAAAATGGCGACACCTTAAAATGTGATACGAATGATGCTACTTCTATTTTTATCTACAAAACGATTTCTGAACCGCAAGTTGGTAATGTCTCCTATTTTAAAGTTTATTCGGGTAAATTAAATTCAAGCGATGAACTCGAAAACAACCACACTAGAACCACCGAAAGATTTAATCAAATATTTGTCTCTGAAGGCAAAAATAGAACCGCTACCAATCAACTCTGTGCAGGAGATATTGGCGTTACCACGAAGCTAAAAAACTCCCACACCAATCAAACACTCAATAAAAAAGGAGTCAGTAGAGAAATAGAAAAAATGCACTTCCCGCCCTCTCGAATTCGCACGGCTTTTACCCCGCCAAGCAAAAACGATATGGAAAAACTAATGAAAGCCCTACATGTTATTGAATCAGAAGACCCGACCTTAAAAGTAGAATTAGCCCCTCATCTCAAACAGACATTATTACACGGTCAAGGTCAACTGCATTTAGACATTATCAAGTACCGTATCGAAAAGGTCAACAATGTCTCGATGGAGTTCGTTAGACCTCGAATTTCTTATCGAGAAACCATTACTCGTAAAGCGGACGATTCTTATCGCCACAAAAAACAATCGGGTGGTTCTGGGCAATTTGCCGAAGTCCATATGCGCATAGAACCTTATTACGAAGGGATGCCAATGCCAAATGATTTGACCGTCCGAAAAGAAGAATTAGATGAATTACCTTGGGGTGGAAAATTAAAATTTCTTTGGTGTATTGTCGGTGGCTCAATTGATGCCAAATACATCAACGCCATCAAAAAAGGCATCATGCAAAAAATGGAAGAAGGCCCACTTACGGGTTCTCGCTGTAGAGACATTCGCGTCTGTGTGTATGATGGAAAAATGCACCCTGTGGACTCCAATGATATGGCATTTATGATTGCAGCTGCACAAGTTTTCAAAAATGCTTTTCAGCAAGCAGCTCCCCAATTATTAGAACCTATTTACAATTTAGAAGTCCTTTGTTCCAGCGATGTCATGGGTGACGTCATGGGTGATTTACAAACTCGTCGTGCTATGATTATGGGCATGGACTCGGAAGGGCATTATCAGAAAATTATGGCTAAAGTGCCTGTAGCAGAAATGTATAAATATTCTTCTTCTCTACGGTCTTTGTCACAGGGTAAGGCTAAATTTACTCGGTCTTTTAGTGAGTTTCAGGAGGTCACGCCGGGGATTCAGAAGAGCTTGGCGAATGCTTATAAAAATGAGTTGCAGGAGGTTTAGTTTGAATGATGAATGATGAACGATGAATTCATTGAAATTGGGTTATTTTTCATCAATTCAGGCTGACTTTTAGGAAAAGCGTTGTCTCTTTTGGGGTGACGCTTTTTTTATTTCTTGGAAATACGAAATATTATTGATATTCCTGTAAACCGATGAATCGGAATAGGTAGTGCCGTTTCGATGGTTCAAGCCTCCTACCGATAGCTATCGGCATGAATCTACTATCTGGTCGTCTCCCGACGACCTTCGATACGCTTGGAATTTACCATTTCACCCCATATTCCGCCAAATATAAAGCCAATCCCCTAAACATATTCCTCATCCCGCCCCCATTTCTGCTTCAACCGTTCCAATTCTTTCAATTCTAAAAGTTCTTTGTCGGATAAGTCTGCTAAAGGTGGTAATTGTGTCTTTTTCTGTTGATATCGTTTAACTATTTCTTTTTCGATTTCGTCCTCTTCCCAATCTTCCGAGTAGGTATTCGAGGAAGACCAGCCAAAAGCATTGATATAAACGACACCCAAAACCATCATTAATATAGGAATTGGTAGCCTTAGCCAGAAACTAGCCCCTGGTAAATAAAAGCTCAGCATTAACAAGACAATAGAAATTGAAGAAAAAATGATAGCACACATATAAAATGCCTTTCTATGCTCTACCTTTTCCTCCGCCTTTTCACGTAGTTCTTTATACATTATTAAAATATGAAATTAGATTTAGCTAAAATTAGACTTTCGGTTAAAATCAAACAAAACGCATAGACAGATAACTGCTTAAGCTAGACGAAAGGTGTTTTCTGTATCCTTTGATATGTTTTCCTTAAAACTAACGCTTTTCCTAAATCTTACCCCAAAATCCTTTAGATGCAGGAAGAAATTTAAATAGAATCTTTGCCTACTATTCTTACTTTCCGACAAAAGTGGTAATATCGCAACTTTATTAGCTCTTAAGCGTTTTTTGTCAAAAAGTATCGACGAATTCATTCGTCGGGAAAACGTTTTAATGATGATTAAGCGGTGAATGATTTCGCCGATACAATCAAAAAATTGACGATATGAAATTCGATGTAACAGTAATTGGTTCTGGTCCTGGTGGATATGTAGCAGCTATTAGATGCGCACAATTAGGGTTAAAGACCGCTATCATAGAAAAATATGCCACCTTAGGTGGTACTTGCTTAAATGTAGGTTGTATTCCTTCTAAAGCATTATTGGATTCTTCGGAACACTATCATAATGCGACGCATACTTTTGAGACGCACGGGATTGACGTGAAAGACGTCAAAGTCAATATGCCGCAAATGATTAAGCGGAAGAATGAAGTAGTCTCTCAGACTTGTAGTGGTATTGATTTTTTAATGAAAAAGAACAAAATCACGGTCTTTCATGGACATGGTTCTTTTGTCAATAAAAATACCATTAGCGTAGCAAAGGCTGATGGGACGACCGAAACCGTAGAGACAGATAAAACGATTATTGCAACTGGTTCCAAACCTATTGCACCTGCCGCTTTTAATTACGACAAAAAGCGCGTCATCACTTCTACCGAAGCGTTGAATATTGACAAAGTACCGAAGCGAATGATTGTTATTGGTGCAGGAGTGATTGGCTTGGAATTGGGTTCTGTATATGCTCGTTTGGGAACAGAAGTTGAAGTCTTGGATTTTGCGGATAGAGCAATTGCTACCATGGACAAAGATTGTAGCAAAGAACTACAACGGTCTATGAAAAAAGGCTTAGGGATTAAATTCCATATGAGTCATGCAGTAACAGAAGTGAAAGGCACTAGCCGAAGTGTAACCGTCAAAGCTAAAAATAGAAAGACCGAAAAAGAAATTACGCTAAAAGCAGATTATTGCTTAATAGCTATCGGCAGACGAGCTTATACAGATAGTCTTGGTTTAGAAAATGTGGGTATCGAAAAAGATGATAAAGGAAGAGTTGTAGTGAATGGACATTTAGAAACCAAAGTACCAGGTATTTATGCAATTGGCGATGTCATCAAAGGAGCTATGTTGGCACACAAAGCAGAGGAAGAAGGAACGTTAGTAGCAGAAGTTATCGCGGGACAAAAACCACATATTGATTATAACCTAATCCCTGGTGTCGTTTATACTTGGCCAGAAGTTGCTGCAGTTGGACAAACCGAAGAGCAGTTGAAAGAAGCAGGTATTCCGTATAAAGTAGGAAAATTCCCAATGAAAGCTCTAGGTCGTGCAAGAGCAAGTATGGACACCGAAGGGATGGTTAAAATGTTAGCACATAAAGATACTGATGAAGTTTTAGGTGTCCACATGGTTGGCCCTAGAGTAGCAGATATGATTGCAGAGGCTGTAGCTGTTATGGAATTTAGAGGGTCAGCAGAAGATGTTGCTCGTATGAGTCATGCGCACCCTACCTATACCGAAGCAACTAAGGAAGCGGCTTTGGCGGCGACTGGAAATCGACCGATACATATTTAACTATAGCTCCAAGCGCTGCTTGGTGTATTCAATAAAAATTAACTACATAGGGTTTTCTTGTCAAAAGGAAACCCTATTTTTGTTGGAGAATAAATATAGACTTAAAGTATACAAGGAACGGAGTAAATTTGAAAAAGCAAAGTTGGATAACTCATAAACAATTATACATCCATCTAGCGCGAAACGGGGTGGATTTATGATGTATGATTTAAAATTTCTGATTTATGATTTGGGCGACCAATCCGCCTGTATTTCGGTAACTTAGAACCTCCTTAATACAAATCCTACTTTAAACGACCCAAGAACAAGTCCCAAAAGGAACACGACCTAGAACAAGTCCCAAAAGTACGACCTACACACCTTCGATTTTAATCGGAGTAAAAAACCCTGTCATCCTGTCCAGAAAGATAATCCATATAGACATGGATGCCTTCTACGCATCTGTCGAACAAAGGGACCACCCTGAGTTGAAAGGCAAGCCTATTGCCGTAGGTGGCGGTAGTTTGCGAGGGGTAGTGGCTGCGGCAAGTTATGAAGCTAGAAAATATGGCGTACGGTCTGCGATGCCTAGTGTGACAGCAAAGCGATTATGCCCTGAGTTAATCTTTGTCAAACATCGGTTTGAAGTCTATCGAGAAGTTTCTCAACAGATACGAGACATCTTTTTTGACTATACGGATTTGGTCGAACCCCTTTCTTTGGATGAAGCCTATTTGGACATTACCGAAAATAAAAAATCTATTAATTCAGGGACAATTATCGCCAATGAAATTCGACAGCGAATATTTGAGACCACTAATTTGACGGCTTCGGCAGGAGTTTCTTATTGTAAGTTTCTCGCTAAAATTGCTTCTGACATTAATAAGCCCAATGGCATCAAAGTAATCACACCCGAAGAAGCCATTCCTTTTTTAGAAACGCTGAAAATCGAAAAATTTCACGGCATCGGGAAAGTCACCGCTAAGCGAATGCACAAATTAGGTATCCATACGGGCGGCGATTTGAAAAAACGTGGAGAGATTGAGTTGTTTCAGCGCTTTGGCAAAGCAGGACGGCATTATCATAAAATAGTTAGAGGTATTGACGACAGAGCGGTCAACCCCAATCGGATTCGAAAATCTTTAGGGACGGAACGAACTTTTCAAGAAGATTTAGAAAAATGGGAAGACTTGAAAAAGAAGTTAGACCCGATTATTGAAAATGTCTTCGAATCTTTAAAAGAAAAAGATAACTTCGGTCGGACAATTAACTTAAAAATCAAAAATTCAGATTTTCAGATTTTTACCCGAAGTAAAACCTTTAGTAGCGAAGTGAAAGATTTGGAGACTTTCCGTCGAACGGCTTTGGAACTATTAGAAGAAAATTATGAGGCTGCTGGTAAAATTCGCCTATTGGGGGTTGCTGCGTCTAATTTGATGCGGGAAAATTTTGGAGAAGGAGGGATTCAATTGGAGTTTGATTTTCCAACAGAGGAGTTGGATAACTAATCGGCACCATAAGACCCTACTTAAAATACCGCAAGAATCGGGTTTCTTCCCAGTAGTGATACGGCTATCTTTGTTACAAAAAATAATTATGGAGTCCATATCACAACAACAATTAGATTATCAACGCATTCAACAAGCGATAGAATATTTAGTAGAAAATTTTAAAAATCAGCCTACACTCCAAGAAGTAGCTACTTATGTCCACCTAAGTCCACATCATTTCCAACGGCTATTCACTCAATGGGCAGGCGTTAGTCCAAAGAAATTTTTACAATTTTTGACAGTAGAATATTTGAAAGAACGTATTCAAAACAGTCAAAACATTGCACAGATGGCACAGATGGCTGGTTTGTCTAGTCCTTCTAGAGTCTATGATTTGTTTGTCAATATCGAAGGAGTTACACCCGCTACTTTTAAAAATAAAGGGGCTGGTTTGACTATTTTTTATGGGTATCATGATACGCCTTTTGGTCATTGTTTCTTGGCAGCTACTGACAAAGGAATTTGTGGCATCACTTTTTTACAAGGGGAGAATAAAATCGAAGAATTTGACTTATTTTCTAAAAAATGGAACTTCGCTCAATTGGTAGAAGATGCCGCTTTTACTCAACCTTATATTGACCTCATTTTTAATAAAAATACGACCAAAACGCAAAAATTAAAGGTGTTCGTCCAAGGCACGCCTTTTCAAATAAAAGTATGGGAGGCTTTACTAAATATTCCACAAGGAAATTTGACGACCTATCAACATATTGCCCAAAGTATCAACAAACCAAAAGCCGTCAGAGCAGTCGGAACAGCCATCGGTAAAAATCCTATTGGCTATCTGATTCCTTGTCATCGAGTGATTCGAAAAGAAGGAAAGTTAGGGCATTATCGTTGGGGCAGTGGGCGAAAAAAGGCGATTATTGGCTGGGAAATGGTTCAACATGCTAGTTAAGTAGTGGGTTAAAAATAAAGTTATTATGTACAAACATGCAGATTTAGGCGATAGTCCGTTTTCTAGACTTCGACGGTTAAAAACATTGATTAATAAAGAAGAAATTCTCCTTGGTGGGAATGCTAATCTAAAAATTTATGGTACGCTTGATTGTAAATCGGGCAAGCGACTCAAAGTTAAAAATAAAGTTTTTTTTAGGCATGAAAAAGAAGCTATCGAAGAAGGGTATCGACCTTGTGGGCATTGTATGCGGGAGAAATATAAAGTTTGGAAAACTAATCGAGATATTTAATGATTGGTAGGGAGTGCGGATTACCAATCTGCGTTACGAATATTTAGGCACTGCCAAAGACCGCCAAAGGTATAAAACTAAATAAGCCTTCCACCCCTCAAATGGCTCAAAAAAATCATCTAACTGTTCTTTACTTGGTCGTTTAGAAAATCCTTTGATAGCATGTAAAGCATTATATAATCCGACATCTCCATAGGTCAAGGCATTCGGACATTTTAGGCATTTCATCATCGCATAATTAGCAGTCCACGCTCCTACCCCTCTGATTTTGATTAATTCTTTTTCAATGGCTTCTTCCTCTTTTAGCGCTAAGATATTGGCTTTAGAGATTTTGTTATCGGCAAATAATTTTGCGATGCCAATGATGTATTCTGATTTCTGACGAGAAAATTGGATGGTTCTTAATTCTTCGACGGTTACATTTGCCAATATTGCTGGTTCTGGAAAAAGATAATAGTCTTTCCCTTGATACGTTTCTTTGTAACTATATTTTTCTACTAAAGCTCGTTTGCATTTATAAGCAAAAGTGAGGTTGATTTGCTGGCCAATAATGCTCCAACATAAAGACTCGAATAAATCTGGAATGCCAATCAAACGTAGTCCATGATACTCCTTTACCATATACGCCAAGTCCTTTTCTTTAGCTAATAATTCATAAAACGGACCTAAATCAGGTGTTGTATCAAACCATTCTGAAACGTATGCTTTTAGCTGCGTCGCATCGGGATTGGCGTTGTTTAAAATATCTATGGTTAAATAGTTGCCTGCTTCTCTTACTTCAAACAAAACGACCTCTGCCCCTAATCGAATCAACTTAATCGCTGAATTTTCCGTTACCTCATACAGGCAATCATCATAGTTTCGATTGAGAAACCATAAACATTCTTGAAAAGAAAAAAGGACCGGTTTAGGAATTTTTAGCAAAGTTACTTTTTATTTTGAAAGATGATTTTACACACGACGTTTACCTACCAGCTTCAATTTTCGCAATAATCGTTTAGACTGCTCAGGGGTGGAATTTATAAAAAATACACCCGTAAACATGATAGCAACAGCTACAAGAGACTGAGTAGTAACTAATTCGTCTCGAAAGTACCAGCCTAGTGTTAAGGCGATAATTGGATTGACATAAGTACTCGTCGCTACTTTCTCTGGCGATACTTTGGTTAGTAAATAATTGAAAGCAGAAAACGCTACCACTGCTCCAAATACAATCAAATAACTCAATGCCAGCCAAGCACTTAAAGGTACTGCTTGAAAATCAAAATCTAAAGGGGACTCTAAAAACAAACTAAAGAAAAAAAGTGCAATTCCACCAGACATCATTTGTATCGCATTATTCGCCATTTGTGGTTTAGGCATATCTGATTTGGACACAAAAATAGACCCAAATCCCCAAGCTACCATACAAAAAAGAATGGCAATGATACCTTTCCATTGTTCTGGACGAGCTATTAATTCTTTTTGACTTACCAGCAGATACATACCAAACATACCTAGGAAAATACCACCAAATGATTGGGTCGCAGGTCGCTTCTTATCAATCCCCCACATCATTAGAACGACTAAAAGTGGTTGTCCTGAAATAACTAAGGCTGTAAATCCAGAATCGACAAATTGCAATGCCCAAGCAACTCCTCCTGTCCCAAAACCTAAAAACAGGACGCCTGCAAAAACCGCATTTCTTAATTGCTTTTTTGTAATCGTTTGGTATTTTCGCAAGACTGCTGCCAAACCAAATAATAAAGAAGAGGCTAATGTAAATCTAATCGTTGATAGTAAAAATGGTGGTAATGCTTCTACCGTAAAGGCAATAAATAGATAGGTTGACCCCCAAATAATATAGACTGCCGCAAAGGACAGAATTATCAATAAAAGAGAATTATCTTTAGAGCTGCTCATTATAAAACTGGTCTTATTTGTCTTTTAAAACAGTACCAACTCTTAACTATGGTAAATAGTTTCTCAAAAGAAAGCTTTTTATTCCATAAGTAAAGAACAAATAACTTAAATTTAGGTTTCCTATACTAATTTAGATTAAAATCTAACCTCATGGCTGTCATCACTAAAAAAGACCTTCAACATATCCCAGGCGACTGGGGCATGCCTTTCTTTGGGCATTTCTTTGAGTTCGTATCGAATGCTACGAAGTTTTATGAAACCAGAAAAAAGAAATATGGAGACGTTTTCAAAATCAATACTCCTGTCGGTATGAGTGTGGTCTTATCTGGACCAACAGCCAATAAGTTTATTTTAGTAGAAGAAGGCAAATTTACTTCTAGCAAAGAGGCCTGGGAAAATTCTCTGGGCGAGTTGTTTCCCAACGGTCTGATGTTAATGGATGGTGATAAGCATAAATATCATCGAGGTATTATGCAAGAAGCATTTAAAAAAATACCAATGCAAGGCTACTTGGATATAATGCCTAAAATTCTAGCCAGCGGTATTGACCAACTAGAGGGAAAAAAGAAAATTCTAGCATTTCCTTTTTTCAAAAATTTGACGCTTAAAGTCGCTGCTAGTGTATTTTTTGGCTTAGACCCGACAGAGGACTTAAGTAAAGTAAATAAAGCCGTGACAGACATTGTGAACGCTTCCGCAGCCTTGCCTATAAAACTTCCTTTCACCAATTATCAAAAAGGGATTAATGGTCGGAAATTCTTAATTAACTTCTTTAAAGAATTATTACCAGAACGACGTGCGAATGCTGGCAAAGATTTGTTTAGTCGACTTTGTCAAGCCAAAGATGAAGATGGTAACCAGTTTACAGACCAAGAAATTATCGACCATTTAATTTTTGTATTAATGGCTGCACATGATACGACGGCGATTACTTTGACTTTAATGAGCTATTTTCTGGCAAAGCACCCACATTGGCAAGATAAACTACGAAAAGAGGCTGTAGATTTCAATGTAACGCAGGAAACTAAAGTAAAAGATTTAAGACAACTAGATAAGATGGGTTTGGTGATGAAAGAAACGCTACGAATTCATCCTCCTTTAATCACGGTTTCTAGGAAATTGGAGCGAGCCATTGAAGTAAACGATTTTAAATTACCTAAAAACACTTTTGTTAGTGTTGTTTTCCAAATGACCCACCACGATGAACGTATTTGGACCACACCGTCCAAGTTTGACCCTGAACGATTTAATAAAGAAAGAAACGAGCAATTAAAATGTCCTTTTGGATATGCTCCTTTTGGTGCAGGCAAGCACCACTGTATCGGCTACCAATTTGCCGAATTAATGGTCAAACTAGGAATGACTGAATTATTAAAGCGCTTTAAAGTTTCGGTCCCAGAAGGATACGAATCCCCTATTAGGGATGTGCCTTTGAAGCAACCTAAAGATGATTTACCACTTTATTTAGAAGCTATTTAAAAACTCCGTACCAGTTTAGTTACTTGCCTCAAAGCAACTGATTACAACTTATCTTCATATCCACTCCAATTCTGTCTGTGTCTTTTCGTGGACTATGTCTCCTGTATGTTTCGTCGCCGCAGGTTCTATTAACATCAACTGTACCTCTTCTCCATCCTTTGTCCAAGGTCGGTGTTCCACACCTTTTGGCACTACTATCAATTCCCCTGGTTGAATCACTTCCGTTCGACCATCTCTAAAGTCAATGTATAAAGTACCTTTAAAAACGATAAATAATTCATCCTCGTCTTTGTGGTCATGCCAAACAAATTCTCCCTTAAGCTTGGCTAGCTTCATTTGTTGTCCATTTAACTCCCCAATCACTTTAGGCGTCCAATGGGCGCTAAATAAAGTAAATTTCTCCGCTAGGTTTATCTTTTTCATACTTCCAACTATTTAAGAACTAAAGAAAATAGGCTGCCTTATCATCCCAAAAATAAGCCTAATTAGCCCAAACGACCATTTTTTCAAGGATTTAGCAGATATTCAGGGGTATATTTGTTTTGAAGTTAAAAATTTATAACAACTGATGAAATCTAAAATCATTCAATTAATTTTCTTGGTAGCAGCTGGTTTGATTATCGGCTGGAGAGAATGGTCGAGAAAAGGAGTAACTATCCAAAAAGAAGATATCTTAGTTAACTCCAAACGATTTCAAGAAGTAGGGTCTCCTACCGAGGCATCTACTGTTTTTATTATTTTTCTTTTAGGGGCTTTCGTGGCATTTGTGATAAGTAATTTAAAATTCGCCCCCATCAAATTGAGTTCTCCAAATTCTGTATAGGGGAAGTTTTTCGGGCTTTTGTGCCCGAAACTTCCATTTTTTTAAATAGCAGAATTACGATTAACGTAATTCTGCTATTTTATTTTACACTCAACTATTTATATAAAATCTAAATAAGCTGTTCGTCGTATCATATCTACACTCTACTTAGAATAATTTGCTTTTCGTAATTATTTCATTCCAATTTTAAGTATTGGATAAAAACAATTAGTTTCTTTTTTTCCGTTATTTTCCTATTTTAGCACTTGTCCTCCCAAATTAAATGTTTTTTTGTGAAAACATTATAAATTTGTCATTCTATTAGTGTTATATACAACCTTTTTTAGCTTACACTTACACGCTCTAGTAGTGATGAAGAAAGAATTATTTTAAAATATAAAAAACGTACTAATGCCGTTTTATGGGGATGTTCGTAACATCAGTAGACGTCGCTTTACCTTAAGCGCTCTCAATAGTCTACTGATATCGACATTCCCTTTTTCTTTTCCTATCTTTTCGATGATTTTTTCACCTGCTTAATTCGTTCCTTTACCAAGGCTTTCACCATTCCTAGCTGCTCTTGCTTGGACAGATTGCTATTATCTATCACAACTGCATCTGATGCTTGTTTTAACGGACTATCTGCTCGGCTTGAATCTATATGGTCTCTTTCTAAAAGGTTGGCTTTAATTTCTTCGAAAGTGGATACTTGATTTTTTGCTTGTACTTCTTCAAATCTTCGCTGGGTTCTAATATCAGGTGAGGCCGTTATAAATAATTTTAATTCGGCTTTAGGAAAAACGACCGTTCCTATATCTCTTCCATCTAAAATAACGCCTTTCTGCTCTCCCATTTTTTGCTGCTGTGCTACCATTGCTCTTCTGACCGCAGATATCGTTGCAACAGGACTCACCTTTTGGGAAACATACATTTTTCGGATTTCTTCTTCTACATCTTCCCCATTCAGCAGTGTTCTATTTTTGCCTTTTACATTAACAAATCCTATGGTTATTTTATTCAACGCGGTTGCTACAGCAGTTTTGCTATCGAAGTCAACTTCATTGCGTAAGAAAAATAAGGTTACTGCTCGATACATCGCTCCTGTATCAATGTAAGCATATCCTAATTTCTTACTTAAATCTTTAGCTAAGGTACTTTTTCCACAAGCAGAGTAACCATCGATGGCGATGATTATTTTAGGAGAAGGTGTTTTGCTCATATTATAGATTGTAGTTTGAAACTACGGTAAGTTTAATACTATTCTTTCAATTTTTACAGTCGCTTTAAAATAAAATTCCAAAGTTTCTCATAAGGAATGACTTCTAATTCAGTGATTTGGCCTCTGTAGGCAAATGGGGTGTCTACTAAACGGTCATAATACTTATCCACATTGGACAAATTCTCCACTTTATATTCTGCTTTATCCAATTGCTGTAACAAACGGATGAATTGAATTAAACGAAAATATACTTCTTTCTTTAATTGGCGATTTGCATAACTTTTAAGTCGTTCTACACGCTCTCTAATAGCATTATAGCCTTTCTTTTCAATTAAGAATAAAATTTGTGCTACGACTAGTAAAACTGTAAAAATCCGCTGGTCTTTCGGGTATAATAACGGGTCATTTAAGAAACGGGATGCTCGGAATGTCTTCTTTCTTTGCGCTTGTAGTATTGGATTACTCTCTCCGTGGCTTTCAATAATATAATTCAAGTAGATGTTATAAATATTCCACTTTTCTTTATCGTTCCCTGTTATTTTTTTGAATTTAGAATTGCTAGTTGCTCGATTGTAAATGGCTAAAGCATTAATAAAATTATCCGTGTGAATACTCAATAGTAAATAGTACTCCATGAATAAAAACCAAGTATCACTACCCGCAGGGAAAGATTTTAAGCATTTTTCCGCATTATTCTTACCATTCTTATAATCTCTTAAATGAAGATAAGCAGACATCTTCTTCAATTGGAAGGTTGCTAATTTTTCACTTTGATAATATAATGGATTTTTCTCTATATACTCTTCCGCTTTTGAACAAACCTCTAACATCGCTGCATAATCGTGCAACATTTCGTAACGGAATGCCCAAACTAAATACATGTTATAAATAACGATTGGCGAGTCATAGATTTCAGACAAGCCAACTAAGGCATCACAATAGGTATCAATTCGTTCTCTTAAATCCTGATTTTTTGAAGGCGGTTTGTAATAATTCATAATTACCCGCTGGTACAATTCTTCCGAACGAATTTCCGCATCTAGCACATTTTCATATTGCTTTATATGTTGGTCATATTCTTCGTATCCTTTTTCGTCCCCTACATCCGCTGCATATCTTCTTAAAATCCGACAACAATTAACTATCACATCTGCAAATTTAAATTTCAATGCAGTTGTTAATATTTGTCTAGCCAAAGAAGCTGCTGTATGATTGGCATTATTGGACAATAAAATTTTTACCAGCGTCCAATCCTTATTACACGAAAAATAGGCTCTTTCGTAATTGGAGGTAGCAGGTAAATTTACATCCAAGAAAAATAAAGTATTCAATAATCGTTTTCTAAAACGAGATTTTAATTGACGATATTTATCATCTGTTGGACTACACGCATAGAGGAAAGTAGAAGCATCTCTATCATTCTTAAATTTATTAGCTAGTAGCGCATCGTAAAAATCATTGAACTTACTATTCTTATGTTTTAAAGAATGGTCGTCAAAAATTTCTATTTTACGAACCTTTTTTTTGGTAACTATTTTCGCTATTTCTATTAAATTTTTCATAATCGGCTATCGTACACTTCTTTTTATGGGGAATTAAATTTCTTGTCTTGGTTTTTCTAAAAGTTGTTCTAATTCTATGACAAACAATTTTGCGAATATTTTTTCACTAAATCAACTATTTATGTCACAAACAATCAAAAAAGACAAATATTAACGTTTTCCTGCAAAATTCTTGTTAACTATTCAACAAAACAAATTTTTAAATTAAAATATTTAACTATTTAATAGTCAATTAAATATAAAAACACCAAGTCTCAACAATGCCTAATAATCATCAAGAGTTAATATCTATTTATTATTGAATTTAATTCATTTAAATCAATAATTCAAACAAATCTCTCAATACCAATACGTTAAAAATGTGACATAAGTTTTAATATTTGCATTAATTTAAATATTCACGCTCATCCCCCCTCTTTATTTCTTACAATCCTACTTTTTAGTTGTTAACCATTCTTAATCCTCTCAAAAAAACTATATAAATTCTTTCAATTAAGCATTTTAAACGATATATTTATCCTAACATTTTAGAAAACCCCATAATCAATTTTTACTATGAGATTAACATTTATTCTTTTACTTACCCTATTTACCTTCCAAATTACTTTTGCTAATAATTATCGCGTTGAAATTGCTGTCTATGAAAAAGGTGTAGACTTTGACTATTTTTATAATATCGATGAGGTAAAACTAGCAGTTGACGTCAATGAACTTTATCGTTATTATTTAGGAGATTTCACCGATGCTGCCGAAGCAGCCTCTGCCAAAGCTGATGTTATTGCCAAAGGCTTTAAATATGCCAAGGTCGTTGATTTAAAAGAAGAACGAGCTAGCTGTGCAATGTCCTGTAAAGCGCCATTATATGTGGAAAATTTATTCTTTGACTTCGACCGTTCTGATTTAAGGAATAAATCAAGAAGCGACCTAGACGACTTAGCGACTTTGATGCAAGATAATCTTGATTATAAAGTGGAACTAAGCGCACACACAGATGCTCATGGTTCTTTAGCCTACAATACTGCCCTTTCTAATAGAAGAGCCAATTCTGCTAAGGATTATTTATTGGCTAGAGGTATCAATTCTAATAGAATTATTACCAGTGAGTTTGGAGAAACCTCCCCTATTGCTAAAAATGACATAAACGGACAAGATAGTCCTGACGGCAGACAATATAATCGCAGAGTTGTGGTGACGGTAATGAAAGGCAATGGTACTATCGTCTCCAATGTGGTACAACCTATTAATGTTCCTTCCATTTTGAGAGTGGATTGACGTTCAAGGTTTATAAGGGCTATAAGGCTAATGAGGTTTATAAGGGAGGAGCGCATTTTTCTACCTTATATAAACCTCTTTACCTTATTTACCTCATTACCTCACCATCTTCCTAAATTTTCCTTATTTTTACGATTGTATAAACTACACTTCATTTATGCAATCCTATTCTTTATTTGAGTTAAACGAATACATTCGTCGCGTCTTTGCCCTGAACTTTCAGGAAGCAGTCTGGATTCGCTGTGAAATCGCTCAAATTAATGCTAGCCGTGGTCATTATTATTTAAATTTAATAGAAAAATCCAAAGAACAAGAAACCATCATTGCACAGTCTTCTGCTGTTCTTTGGGCTAGTACTTATCGTAAATTAAGACGGGAACACAAAAAAACATTAGATAGTTTATTACAGAACGGTGTTGCTGTTTTACTCAAAGCTAAAGTTGATTTTGATGAACGATATGGCCTAAAACTCCTGCTTGAAGAAATTGACCCTAGTTATACAATGGGGCAAATGGAACTCAAACGACAAGCCATTCTCGAAGCCTTGCTCAAACAAGGACTTCTAGACGTTAATGGTCAAATCCCCTTACCACCTGTCATCCAAAGAATTGCCATTATCTCCTCTGAATCCGCTGCTGGTCTACAAGATTATTTAAACCATGTCGGTCTCAATGCTTATGGCTATCAATTGAGTAATCAACTTTTTCCCGCTGCCATGCAAGGAGCAAATGTAGAAAAGGAGGTGCTTAGACAGTTAAAAAAAATAGCCCTACTCAAAGAAAATTATGATGCAGTGATTATTATTAGAGGTGGAGGTTCTAAATTGGATTTAGCAGCTTTTGATAATCTAGCTTTAGGAAAAGCCATTGCTAAATTTCCACTCCCAGTTTTCGTAGGTATCGGTCATGAAATTGATGAAACGATTTTGGATAAAGTGGCGCATACTTCTTTAAAAACACCTACAGCGGTAGCCGATTTTTTGATTAATCGGATACTCCATTTTGAATCCATGATTATAGAATGTAAAAACTTTATTCACAATGCCGCTAATTATCGTATTCAAGAGGAAAATGGCCAGTTGAGTTATCTAAAACGAATGATTCAGCTACAGAGTCAGAGTCAATTAAGACAAGCCAATACTTCGTTTACTCAAGTACAACAACGGTTACCTTTAGCCACAAAAAATAGTCTGACTCTAGAAAAAAATAGGCTAACTCAACTTGAAAAAATCTGTCAATTATTAGCGCCTGAAACGGCCTTAAAAAGAGGCTTTAGTATCACCACCGCCAATGGAAAGGTCGTTACTAAGAAGAGTCAAGTTAAAAAAGGAGAGGTCTTGGTTACCCAATTATTAGAAGATACAATTAAAAGTACGGTTAATTAGATGAGCAAAAAAACATTAAATTATCAATCTGCAATGGAAGAATTGCAAACTATTGTCGCCCAATTAGAAGCGAATGCTATTGGTATTGATGAGTTATCAGAAAAGGTCAAACGAGCCGCTGAATTAGTGCAGTTTTGTCAACAAAAGTTACGCACTACCGAAAAAGAGATGGACAATCTATTTGATGAGGCTTCTTAAGAAGTTATTATTTCATGTTATTAAAAGTTATTGGAGGTTATTATCGGTAACCACTATTTTTTT